>DASZCY010000034.1:0-7336 GCA_035942615.1 Solirubrobacteraceae bacterium
TCGATCTTCAACTACATCATGGACACCCAGAACCTGTGGGCCGTCTACAACATGGTGCCGATCCTGGCCATCGACGTCTACGAGCACGCCTACGCGCCCGACTTCGGGGCCACGCCCGACGGGCGAAAGCAGTACGTCGAGGCGTTCTTCGACAACCTCGACTGGAACCACGTCAACCGCCAGCTCGGCCAGGCCGAGGCGGCCAAGGCCGGCGCGGACGCCGCCGACACCGAGGACTAGCGGGGGTCGCCGGGCGTCTCCTCCGCACCATGCGCGGAGGAGACGCACACCCCGCCTCAGGAGGCCGCGCGCACACACGCGGTCGGGGACGGCCGCCTCGGCGATGGAGAAGCTCGTCGATGGCGCACAATAGGACGAGGATGGAGTCGCTCAAGGGCCAGCTGCTCATCGCCGCCCCCAAGCTGGAGGACCCCAACTTCGCGCGTACCGTGGTGCTCGTCACCGAGCACACCGACGAGGGGGCGATGGGTGTCGTGCTCAACCGCCCGTCCCATGCGCCGGTGATCGAGGCGGCGCCCGCCTTGGAGCCGGTGGTCGATGCCGGCGCGATCGTGCACGTCGGCGGGCCGGTCCAGCCCACCGCGGTGACGGTGCTGGCCGAGTTCGACGACGTCACCCAGGCCGCGCTGGTGGTCACCGAGGACATCGGCTTCATGGCCGCGGGCTCGGACCTGGACGAGGTGGCCGTGATCACCCGTCGCGCTCGGGTGTTCGCCGGCTACGCGGGCTGGGGCCCCGCTCAGCTCGACGCCGAGCGCGAGCGCGAGGACTGGATCGTCGACGAGCATCCCCGGCCCGACGAGATCTTCACGCCCGACCCCGAGAATCTGTGGAGCGCGGTGCTCGACCGCATGGGCGGCCAGTTCCGCCTCGTGGCCCGCATGCCCCCCGATCCGTCGCTCAACTGATGGCCCCGAGCGGGCGCGACCCCGGTCACGTGGCCGTGGGAACCTGGAGCGGAGGACGGTTCATGCACTTCGGCGTCGCGCTGGAGGAAGAGCGCCTGGCCGCGCTCCTGCGTCCGGGCGAGGGGATCGACACGCTGCTGACCGCAGATGCCTACGGCGCCGGCGCCGGCGACCGCCTGGCCGGTCGCGCCGTCGCGGGGCTCGAGCGCGATGCCTTCTGCCTGGTGGGCGCGAGCGGCCACGACTTCTACGAGGGCGAGCGCGAGGGGGCGAAGGGCTTTCCCCGCTTCACCGATCCGCGGCTGCGCGACGAAGGTGCCTACGGCGACTACGTGCGCGCCGCCGTCGAGCGCTCGCTGGAGCGCTGCGGCGTGGAGGCCTTCGATCTCCTGCTGCTGCACAACCCCGACGTGCGCGGGTATCGCTCGGAGGCCGTCTGGGAGGCGTTGCGCGCGGTGCGCGAGGAGGGCCTCACGCGGCGCCTGGGGGTCGCGCCCGGCCCCGCCAACGGCTTCACGCTCGACCTCATCGCCTGCTTCGAGCGCTTCGGCGCGCTGATCGACTGGGCGATGGTGATCCTCAACCCGCTGGAGCCCTGGCCCGGGGAGCTGTGCCTGGCCGCCGCCGCCCGCCATGACGTGTCGGTGATCACGCGCGTGGTCGACTACGGCGGGCTGCTGTGGGACGACGTGCGCCCCGACCACCCCTTTGCGCAGCGCGACCACCGCCTCTTTCGCCCCCAGGGCTGGATCGAGGCGGGCCTGGAGCGCGCGGAGCCCATGCGCGCCATCGCCGCCCGCCACGACCTGACCCTCCTGCAGCTGGCGTGCGCGTGGAACCTTGCCCACCCCGCCGTGCGCTGCGCGGTGCCCACCCTCATCCAGGAGCCCGGCGAGGACGCGCGCACGGTCGAGGCCAAGCGGGCCGAGCTGGCCGGCGTGCCCGCGCAGGCGGTGCTCAGCGACGACGAGGTGGCCGAGATCCGCCGCCTGGGCGACAACACGGGCTCCATGCTGCTCAAGGGCGCCACCCCCGACCACGAGGGCGAGGCGCTGGCCGACCGCTGGGCGGTCAGCGAGGAGTTGGCCGCGGTGGGCGCGCGGTGGGGGATCGACCCCGACCGCGACCTGCGCCGGGCGGCCTGAGGAGAGAACTCGCCGTCGGAACGGCGACGATCTCTTTGAAGAATCGACATGGAGGTCGATCCCGTTACTGCAACACGCCTTGCTGGGGCGTCAGCTCGGCGTGCTCGAGGTCGTCGAGCAGCGTGAGCGTCCTGGGCGCACAGCCCTCCTCCACCAGCACGGCGCCGCCGGGCCAGTAGGGGTGGGGCGGACGCATGCCGGCCAGCAGCAGCGGCTCGTACACCCAGGAGCCCGCGTTGTGCAGACGGGGCGTGCCCGGGCCGCCCGGGCGCCACTCCCCGGGCGGGTCGGCGGGAAACGGGCCGACGCGGTGCAGATGGCCGAAGATCACGTGCTCGGCGCCCACGCCCAGCCTCCGGGCGCACAGCCCCATGGCGGGCAGGCCCGCCCAGCGGAACTGTGCGTCCATCAGGCCGGACGACAGCGGGGCCAGCACGCCGGCGAAGGGCGCCGCCACGGCCAGCGGGCCCGCCGTCAGCGCCGCGCGGCGTACCAAGCCGCCCATGCGATCGATCGGGTCGCCGATGGCTCCGGGCAGGGCGGTGGCCATCACCCCTTGCACGGCGGCCATGCTCGGGCCGGTGGCGCGCTCGTAGTGGTCGGGGCGGGCGCGCTGGGGCAGCGGTGCCAGGGGCCCGCGGGCCAGCCCCGGTGGCAGCTTGGGCAGCAGGTGGCGGTCCAGGTAGTGGCCGTGGGTGGCGAACACGCCGGGCGCGAGCGTGATCCCGGGGTAGCGCACCGACACCCGGGCGGGCTTGAGCCAGGAGGCCAGCTCGGCCAGCCGCGCATCCGACCGCACGGGCACCCGGGCGGTCAGCCCGACCGCCCTGCGCGCCGCCGCCTGTGCGCGCAGCCATGGACGTACCAGGGCATGGTCATGGTTCCCCGGCACGACGACGACCTCGCGCCCGCGCCCCATGGCCCGGCCCAGCTCGCGCAGCACCGGCTCGGCGTCGGCCATGGCGCGGCGTGGGCGACCCTCCAGCAGCTCCACGGTGTCGCCTAGGAGCACAAGGCGATCGATGCCCTCCAGCGCGACCAGGAGCGCGGCCAGGGCGGCGGGGCGGCGCAGCGCGTCGCGCTGGACCAGCGAGCCCAGGTGGAGGTCGCTGATCACGAGCGAGCGCACGGTCAGACGCGGGCCACGGTGTGCGCCATCCGGGGGCACGCTACCCGGAGCGGGTGTCGACTAGCTCGTTGCGGGTACAACGACTAGGGATGTCCTCCCTCACCATCACCCACTTCTCCGATCCCGGCTGCCCCTACGGCTACTCCGCCGGCCCCGCGCTGGCCGCGTTGCACTGGCGCTACGGCGACCAGCTCAGCTGGCGTCACGTGATGATCGGCCTCGCCGAGGAGCCCGCGCGCTACGAGCGCGACGGCTACACCCCGATCACCATGGCCCGCGGCTACCGGCGCTTCCGTGCGCGCGGGATGCCCTTTGCCACCGCCCCGCGCGAGCGTGTGGTGGCCACTGCCCGCGCCTGCCGCGCCGTGGTGGCCACCCGCCTGGACCGTCCCGACCTCGAGTGGGCGGCCTTCCGCGCGCTGCAGTTCGCCTGGTTCACCACCGAGCTGCTGCTCGACACCGACGAGGCCGTGGCCACCGCGCTGGGACGGGTCCAGGGACTGGACGCACGCGCCATCACCGCCCGCTTGGACGACCCCGACGTGGACGCGGCCTACGAGGCCGACCGCGCCGTGGCACGCACCGCCAAGGCCGGCCCCGCGCACTTCCAAGGCAAGGCGGCCGCCACGGACGGCCCGTGGCGCTACACGGCGCCCTCGCTGATCTTCGAGACGCGCGACGGGCGGCGCCTGGAGGCCGGTGGCTTCCAGCCCCTGGAGGCCTACGACGTCTGCGTGGCCAACCTCGACGCCACGCTGGAGCGCCGCGGGCCGGCGGAGGACGTGGCCGAGCTGCTCGAGGCCTTCCCGGGTGGGCTGACCACCCGCGAGGTGGCCCAGTGCCTGACCCCCGAGAACGAGCAGCCCGACGACGCCCGCGCCGAGGACGTATTGATCGAAGCCACCGCCGCCGGGGGCGCGGTGCGCGAGTCGCTGGGCGACGACGCCCTGTGGCTTGCACCCGCCCGCGCGCAGCTGCGCGTGGCGGCCTGAGCCTCAGCCGTCCACGGCCGCGCGCAGCCGCGCGTCGAACTCGGGGCGCGGCAGGGGGTGGGCGCCCAGGCGCACGGTGTGCGCGCTGGGTAGCTGGATGTCGCACAGCTCGCACCCCCGCGCGGCCAGGTCGTCCAGCGCGCGGGCCAGCAGCACGTTGCCCGCGTGGGGGACTCGGTGCATCATGGTCTCCAGCAGCGCGGCGCGCCCGAGCACGACCGCCACGATCCCCGCCCCCAGCGCGCCGTCCACGCACAGCTCGAGGCTGTGGGCCACCCCGGCGGCGTGCAGGCGGGCGTACTGCTCGGCCATGCGCGACGTGATCCACACCCCGTCGCCGGGTAGGCGCGGGAGTGCGCACGCGCGCAGCACCTCGGCGAAGGCCTCGTCGCGGCGCAGCTCCCAGCCCGGACCGGCGCGCGCCAGGCTGCGGCGCACGCGGCGGCGCACGGCGTCGCGCGCGCCGGGGCCCAGCTCGAAGACGGCGCGGGGGTCGGCCGCGTACCACGGGATCTCGGGCGCCGCCTCATCGTCGTCCATCGGGAAGAAGCCCGCCGCATAGCGCGCGACCACCTCCTCGACGGGCAGGGGGGCGCCCGGACGCCGCCGGGCCCGGGTCACGATCGTCCCGCCGCCCGGGCGCGCACGGCGAGCGCGGCGGCGCGCGTGCTGACCTTGGCGTGGCGGTAGGCGTAGGTGGCGTCCCCGCGCAGACGCCGCCACGGCGTGGTCTCGTAGGCGACCAGCGCCCGCGGGTCGACCTGCACCTTCATCCCGTCGGCCGCGAGGACAGCGAGGGCGCGCCGGGCTATGGCGACCTGGCCGAAGGCGGTGGGATGCACGTGGTCGGCCATGAGCAGGTTGCGCGCGCCGAAGCCTCGCAGGTCCACGACCAGCGCCCTGTGCTCGCGGGCACGACGCTCGATGATCGCGTTGGCCTCCTCGACCTTGGCGCCGGCGCGCGGGCGCCCCAGGTCGCGGGGAATGGTGAGGGCCAGACGGCGCTGTGCTCGTGCGGCCAGGGCGGTGTGGACGGTATCGAGGTCGCGGGCGAAGAGTCCCGGATCCCAGCCCCGCGCGCGCACGTCGTTGACACCCACGTAGAGGCACCCGAGGTCGTAGGTCGCGTCGGGGGCCGCGCTGCGGGTGGCGAAGGCAGTGAGTTGGCGCGCGGCCACGTCGTGAGCCGTCGCCCCGTCCGTGGCGAAGCTCGTGTAGGGCATCCCCAGCCCGCGGGCGACCCACAGCGCCCACGACTGCAGCGCGACGCCCCACTGCAGCTCGCCGCCGCCGTGGGTGATGGAGTCGCCGAAGGCGAGGACCCCGAGGCGCGGCACCGGCCCGGTGGGCCGCCTTCAGTCGCGGCGGCCGCGCAGGACGAGCAGGACGACCAGGCCGACGCCCACGGCGATCCCGATCGGGACCGCGGGGTTGTCCTTGGCCTTCTGGGCCACGGCCTGCACGTCCTCGGTGTGGATGCCCTCGGCCCGCTTCTCCTGGGCCTCGGCCTGCACCCGCTCGGTGGCGTGGCGCACCTGCTCGCGTCCCTCTTCGATCTTGCCGCGCGCGCGCTCCTTGGTCTCCTCGACCTTGTCCTGCGCACGGCCCTTGACGTCGGCCTTGGCCGCGAGCTGCTCCACCGTGTCGCCCAGCTCGGAGCGGGCCTCGGCGATCTCGCCGCGCAACTCCTCCGGTGTCTTGGCCGTGTCGGACCGCACGGCCGGGTCCTCCCCGGCGGGCTGGTTCTCAGCCACTCAGTGCCTCCCCCCGCGCGCGTGCTCGCGCACGTAACGGACATCCTCGTTGGTGGAGTCGATGGCCTGCTGGGGCTTGGGCGGGGAGGCCTTCTGCACCTGTTCCTTGCCGGTCAGCGCGAGGACGCCGGCGACGGCGAACAGCACGATGGCGATGATCAGCGCGCTCAGCCACGGAGCGATGGCGGTGCCCAGCAGCATGATGATCGCCGCCACAAGCGCGCCCAGCCCGTAGAGGGCCAACAGACCGGCACCGCCGAAGAGGCCACCGCCGAGACCGGCGCGCTTGCCCTTCTCCTTGAGCTCGACCTGCGCGAGCGCAAGCTCCTTGCGCACCAGCGTCGCGGTCTGCTCGGAGAGTTCCTTGACGAGCTCCTTGGCGCTGGGATCGGCTTGGCTTGCCATCGGGCTGGGGGTTGCCCCCGCCCGGCGTACGGCAAACCGCGAAAAGGGCGCATCCGGGCGCACGCGAGCCCGCCGGCGGGGGAAACCGGCGGGCTCACGAGCTTGGGGGCGGTGCTTGTTTGCCCTAGCCGGCGGGAGCCGGGGCCGGGGCGGCCGCCTCGGGCGCAGCCTCGACAGCGGGCGCCTCCACGGCGGCCTCGGCCTCGACGGCGGGCGCCTCCGCAACCGGCTCCGCAGCGGGCGGGGCCTCTGCGGCCGGGGCGGCCTCGGGCGCAGCCTCCACGGCGACCTCGGCCTCGACGGCCGGCGCCTGCACGGCCGGCTCGGCCTCAGCCTCGACGGTGGGAGCCTCGGCGGCCGGCTCCACAGCCGCCTCGGCCTCGACGGCCGGCGCCTGCTCGACCGGCTCGGCCTCAGCCTCGACGGCGGGGGCCTCGGCGGCGGGCTCCACAGCCGCCTCGGCCTCGAGGACCGGCGCCTCCGCCGGCTCGGCGGACTCCTCGGTCGGCCCGTCGGACTCTTCGGCGGGCGCCGCCGGGGCCGCAGCCGCCTCCTGCTCGGGTGTGTCGACCTCCGTGGTCACCGTCGCCTCCGACGAGGGCTCCGGCTGCTGGGCCGGAGCCGCCTGCTGCTCGGCGGGCGCGGCCGGCTGCTGGTCGGCCGGAGCCGCCTGCTGCTCGGTCGTAGCCGCCTGCTGCACGGCCGGCGCCTGCGGCTCGGTCGGAGCCGCCTGCTGCTCGGTCGGAGCCGCCTGCGGCTCGGGCTGCGACGTCCCGTCCGCGGGCGCGACACCGCCGGTGCCGTACTGCTGCGCGGCGCCCGTGCCGGAGCTCTGCTGGCTCCCAGCGGCCGCGTACTGGCTGCTGGAGGAGCTGGCGGACTGGGTCGAGCCCGACTCCTGACGCGAGCTGGAGCTCGCGCGCTGCGAGTCACTCGACGACGCTGCCCGGGCCTGCGAGCCACCGCCCGGCACCCGCTTGCC
>DASZCY010000035.1:0-2044 GCA_035942615.1 Solirubrobacteraceae bacterium
CCCGCAGCGCGGGGGCCCCGGTCACCGCGCTCAAGCGCCTCCTGGTGCGCCTGCTGCGTCAGTACTTAGTGTAGCTCGAGGCCCGCCAGACGCGCTTCAACATCGCCGTGCTGGCGCGCCTCGACGCGCTCGAGGGCCGCGCGGCGCGCGAGCGGCCGGACCCGCCCCCCCTGAAGGATTAGGCATGGACGCCGAATCCTTCGCATCCGTCACGCCTGAAGGATTAGGCATGGACGCCGAATCCTTCGCATCGCCTCAGTGACGCCCAGGGCGGTCCACCAGGTGCTCTCGAGCGCCGGCCCCTACGACGCGGTCAGCGTGCAGGCGCTGCTGTGGCGACGCCTGCTCACCGAGCGAGGCTACGGCGGCGCCGACCACGCGGTGGCCATCGATCCGCGCGCCCGGACCGGCTTCGCGCCGGTGAAGGCGCTGGCGCCCGCGCCCGGCGACCTGCTGGTGATCCGCTATTCGGCCTACTCCGGCCAGCTCATGCCGGCGCTCGAGCTGCCACAGCGCAAGCTGCTCGTCTACCACAACGTGACGCCGCCGCGGTACATGTGGAACCACCATGCGGGCGTGGCGGTGGCGTGCGCACTCGGCCGCGCGCAGATGCCCCTGTTTGCCCGCGCGGCAGACGTGGCGGTGGGCGACTCGGACCACAATGCGGCGGAGCTGCGCGCCGCCGGGGCCCACCGGGCGCGGGCCCTGCCCATCCTCTTCGATCCTGCGCGGCTGGCCGAGCGCGGCAGCGAGCCCCAGGGTGAGGGTCCGCTCGTGCTCGTGGTGAGCCGGCTGGCGCCCAACAAGCGCCATGACCTGGCGATCGGCGCGTTTGCCGCATGGCAGCGCGAGCACGCCCCGGACGCGCGCCTGCTGTGCGTGGGCGAATCGCTGTCACCCGCCTTCCGGGAGCTGATCGAGAGGGTGGCGCAGCGGTCGAGAACAGCGGGGGTGACGATCGCCGGCGGCCTCTCGCAGGCGGACCTGAACTCCGCCTACTCCTCGGCGGACGTGCTGCTGTCCATGTCGGAGCACGAGGGGTTCTCCCTACCGCTGCTCGAGGCGTTTCACTTCGGTGTCCCCGTGGTGGCTCGACCCGCCGGGGCGATGCCCGAGGTGGGCGGCCAGGCCGTCCTGTGGGACCGGGACGACGACCTTGCCGTGACGGCCGAGCTGCTTCAGCTGGCCGCCCGTGACCAGACGTTGCGGGACGAGCTCGTGCGCCGGGGCCAGGCCCAGCTCGCACGGTTCTCATACGAGAAGACCGCCGCGGCGGTCATCGAGGCGGTCGAGGAGGCGCTCGCCTGAGCGGCTCTTCGGGCGCCGTGCCCTACCGCATCGTGCGCCATCCGAGTAGCTAGGTTCCTGGAGATGGGAGCGCGCACGCCCGCCGCCGGTCCATGCTGCAGCCGTCCGCCTGCCGGGCGGAACGGCAGGTGAGAGTCCCGTCGTTCACCGCGCTCGGAGCGGTGACCCTGCTTGCGGGCTTTCTGACGCTCCCCACTGCCCAGCTTCCGACGGCGCGGGCGATGCTCGCCACAGGCGGCCCTGACCAGCTCCTGGCCGCCGACGGAGCGCCCCCGAAGGTAGAGCCCCCGAGAGATCCGCTGTTTCGCCACCAATGGCATCTCCCCGCGATCGAGGTCCCCGCTGCCTGGGCCATCTCGCGCGGTGCGGGCGCCACCGTGGCCGTGCTCGACACGGGGGCTGCCTATGAGGACCGAGCTCCTTACCGGCGGGCACCCGACCTCGCGGGCACGCGGTTCGTGTCGGGGTGGGACTTCGTTGACGACGACGCCCATCCCGACGACGTGCCCCCATCCGGTGGCCTCCGAAGCCACGGCACGCATATCGCCGGGATAATCGCCCAGACGACGGGCAACGGGATCGGCGGGGCGGGCGTCGCCCCTGCCGCCGCGATCATGCCGATCCGGGTGCTCAGGCCCGACCGGAACGGGTCTGGGCAAGACATCGCGCGCGGCCTGCTCTTCGCTGCCGACCACGGCGCCGACGTGGCCAACCTGAGCATCGCGGGGCCTTCGCC
>DASZCY010000036.1:0-5104 GCA_035942615.1 Solirubrobacteraceae bacterium
GGTTGCTTCCTCAACCTCGGCGTGATGGTGGCGGCGCCCGGGCTGGTGGAGATCGGCGACCACTGCATGCTGGCCAAAGGCTGCTTCGTGACCGACGGCAACCACCGCTTCGACGACCCGTCCCGGCCGGTCACGTGGCAGGGGTTCACCACGAAGGGACCCACCCGCAGCGGTGACAACGTCTGGTGCGGAGCCAACGTGGTCGTCACCAGCGGCGTGACCGTCGGGGAGCGCTGCGTGATCGGGGCCAACAGCGTGGTGACCACCAACCTCCCGCCCCGGTCGATCGCGGCCGGCTCGCCGGCGCGGGTGCTCAGGACGATCGAGCGTCCCGCAGACCCCGGCGAGCAAGGTCCGGCCGCCTCCCCGCCGGCTCGGGGGCCGGCTGCGCAGCGTGGCGGATGACCATCTCGCGGCCCGGGTTCTGTGAAGTGCAGCGGACCGACCGGCTCCGAAGGACGGCGAACGCGACGACGCCGTGGGCGGTCAGTCAGAGGCTCGACGCCGCTTGATCACCCCACAGGCCACGGGCAGCTCGGGCTCGTAGATGGTCCCGGCGTCGACCGATTCGCGGTCGGCCTTCTTCCCGTACAGGACGACGACCCGGTCGCTCAGCGGCCGCAGCCGGTCCGCGTTTACCTCCACGGGCATATCCCAGTTCAGCTTGCCCTCCTCGCCCACGGTCGGGTAGGGGGCCAGGTCCTTGACGACCCTGCCGTAGCTCTCCCGGGCCTCGTCGGAGAGCAGCAGGCCACCGCCCTCCTCATCTGGGCATTCCGCGTCGCGCCCGTCGTCGGTGAACCCATGAATCTGCTGCTGATGGATCTGGTTGGGCGTCAGCCCGGTGGCGTCGATGTCGACCTGCAGGCGATCCCTCCGGCGGGAGACGAGCTCGACGGTGCCCTCCACGCCCGAGTCGTTGAGCGGGCGCAGCTCTGCGGTGAACGACCGGGAGGGCCGCTGCTGGTCATCCTCGCCGCAGGCGGACAGGCCGGCGAGCATGACGGCGACAAGAGGTAGCAGGCGGCGCATGGTCGGCTTCTTTCTTCCCGCAGGGCGGCGCCCCGAGCCTCGAACATGCGTTGATCGCCCGGTTGACAACGGGCGGCACGCTGATCTACCGGCGCTTGATGATGATCCCCTCGAGCACGTTGGCCACGCTCTCGGTGGCGTCGATGGCCTGCTCGAGGCGCTCAAAGAGATCCTTCCAGCGGATGATGACCATGGGGTCGATGCCTCCTTCGAACAGCGAGGCGATGGCCTCGCGCACCTCCCGGTCGCCCTCGTCCTCCAGGCGGTGCAACTCCACGATCAGGTCCGACAGGGCGTGGCCCTGGCGCAGTCCGCCCAGCGCTCGCACCATCGCGTCGCATGAGCGCACGAGGATCTGCGCCTGGCGCTGGGCCTGCATCATCGGTGCCTCGATCCGGTAGAGCACGAGGAGGTCCGCGGTCTCCTCGGTCAGGTCGACGACGTCGTCCAGGGCGGAGGCAAGCTCGAGGACGTCGTCGCGCTCCAGCGGGGTGGCCTCGCCCTGGTGGAGGCGCTGGAGGATGTCGTGGGTGAGGCGGTCGCCCTCGTGCTCGCAGTCGAGCACGTCGCGCGCCAGGTCGGTGTGCTCGGGCACCTCGTCGAGCATCCGCGCGAGCAGGCGGGCGGCCCGGGCGCTGTTGGCCGCCGCCTCCTCGAAGAGGTCGAAGAACTCGCGCTGCTTGGAGGTGAAGACCTGGGACAGGCGCGCCATCCGCGCCGACTCTATCCCTCCAGCGCCGCGCGGAAGGCGGCCAGCTCCTCGGGCGCGATCGCGTAGCCGTGCTCGGGCGCCGGGTAGCGGCGCGCGCGCACGTCGGCGGCATACTCGGCCACGCCGCCGGCCATCTCGTCCAGCAGCGAGGCGTAGCGGCGCACGAACTTGGCGCCCATCCCCTCGCGGATGCCCAGCAGGTCGTGGAAGACCAGCACCTGCCCGTCGGTGGCCGATCCGGCGCCGATGCCGATCACGGGGATGGCCATGTGGGCCATGACCTCGGCCGCCACCGCGCTGGGGATCGCCTCGAAGACCACGCTGAAGCATCCGGCCTCCTGGAGGGCCAGCGCCTCGCGGGCCACGCGCGCGGCCTGCTCGGCGCTGCGCCCCTGCGCGCGGTAGCCGCCCAGCGCCGTCGCCGTCTGCGGGGTGAGGCCGACGTGGCCCATGACCGGTATGCCCGCCGCCACGATCGCCGCTGCTCGCCGCACGCTGGAGCCACCGCCCTCCAGCTTGACCGCGTCGCAGCCGGCCTCCTTGACGAAGCGCTGCGCGGTGGCCACGGCCTGCTCGTCGGAGGCCTCGTAGGAGCCAAAGGGGAGGTCGCCGATGAGGAAGGGCGTGCGCAGCCCGCGGCGCACCGCGGCACTGAGCATGAGCATCTCGTCGACGGTGACCGGCACCGTTGAGGGGTGTCCCAGCACGGTCATCGCGCCGCTGTCGCCGACCAGGACGAGGTCGACGCCGGCGCGCTCGACAGCCAGCGCACTCGGGTAGTCGTAGGCGGTGACCATCACGATCGGCTCGCCGAGCCGCTTCTTCTCGGCCAGCCGCGGGAGGGTCATGGGCAGGCGCGACGCGTCGTCGGGAATGTGCAGGCGGATCGGGGCGGTGGACATGGCGTCAGGCCTCCAGCAGGGTCGCCACGGCGCTGTCGACCTCGATGATGCGGTTTGTGGCGGCCTCGACGTGGACCACGCGCGGCTCGTAGTGCTCCAGGTCGGCCCTGTCGTACTGGCCGTAGGAGATGACGATGATGGTGTCGCCGCGATGGACCAGGCGCGCGGCCGCGCCGTTGACCTTCATGTCCCCCGAGCCACGCCGGCCGGGAATGGCGTAGGTCTCGAAGCGCGCGCCGTTGTCGACGTCGACCACGGCCACCTGCTCATAGGCGAGGATGTCGGCCTCCTCGAGCAGGTCGGGGTCCACGGTGATGGACCCCACGTAGTGCAGATCGCAGTCGGTCACCGTGGCGCGGTGGATCTTGCTCTTGAGCATCGTTCGCTGCATCAGGAAGGCCTCCCGTCGGGCGTGAGGGTCTGGTTGTCGATCAGGCGCACCTCGCCGACCCGGGCCGCGACCGCGACGAGGGCCTCGCCGTCGATCGCCGCCAGGGGGGCGAAGGTGTCGGGGTCCACGACCTCGAGGTACTCGGGCTCGACCTGCAGGGCGGCCATCGCCTCGCGCCCGGCGGCGGCGAGAGCGCCGGGGTCGCGCTCGCCGGCCGCCACGGCACCCTGCGCGGCCTTCAGCGCGCGGGCCAAGGCCAGCGCGCGGGGACGGTCGTCGGGGCCAAGGCGCACGTTGCGGCTCGAGAGGGCGAGTCCGTCGGGCTCACGCACGGTGGGCACCGCCTCGATGCGCACGGGGAGGGCGAGATCGGTGGCCAGACGGCGGATGACCGCGAGCTGCTGGGCGTCCTTCTGGCCGAAGAGGGCGACGTCGGGGTGCACGATGGTCAGCAGCTTGAGCACCACGGTGGCCACGCCGTCGAAATGAGCGCGACCGCGGTGGGCGCCCTCGAGGCCCTCGGCGGGTCCGCCGACCGTGACCGTGGTGGCGAATCCGGGCGGATACAGCTCCTCGGCCGAGGGAGCGAAGAGGAGGTCGGCGCCCGCCTCGGCGGCCAGGGCGGCGTCCTGGTCCTCGTCGCGCGGGTAGGCGGCCAGATCGCCGGCATCGTCGAACTGGCGCGGGTTGACGAACAGGGAGACCACGACGTGGTCGCAGTGGGCACGGGCGCGCTCGATCAGCGCGCGGTGGCCCTGGTGCAGCGCGCCCATGGTGGGCACCAGGCCGACGCGCTGGCCCTGCTCGCGCGGGCCGGCCAGGGCGGCGCGCATCTCGGCGATGGTGCGCAGGGTCCTCACGCGGCCACCCGGGCGGGCGTCGCGGCCAGGTCGCGGGTGCGGGCGGCCAGCTCGTCGAAGAGGCCGACGAGGTCGGGGGCGTGCCCGGCGACGGCGGCGCGCTGGCCGGCCACGGTGGCCTCGTCGCCGCGGGCGACCGGGCCGGTGAGGGCCTGGTGGGCGCCGACGGTCAGCCAGTTCTCCACCGAGGCCCTGACCAGGGGCGCGAGCGCCTCACGGTCGAGTCCCGCGAGGGCACCGAGGCGTTCGGCGGCGCCCTCGAGCGTGACCAGGAAGTTCGAGGCCATCGAGGCCGCAGCGTGGTAGGTGGCGCGATCCGCGTCGGTGATCTCGATCGGCCGCAGCCCGGCAGCGAGGGCCAGGGAGCGGGCCGTTTGCAGGGCGCGGGGCGTGGAGCCGGCGACCGCGCCCGCGGCGCCGTGGAAGAGCCGGGGATCGACCGCGACGTCCGCGTCTGTCGGCGACCCCGCATCGCCCGGCGCTCGCACCGCCCCAGGCACCGTCATCAAAGGGTGCAGCGAGAAGGCCTCATGGCCGGTGAGCGGGACGAGGGTGGTGGCGCCCGAGCAGTGCCCGACCAGGCGACCGGGGCGCGCCTCCAGCGCGGCGGCGGCCCCGGCGATCGCGGCGTCGGGCACGCACAGCAGCACGATGTCGGCCTGCGGGGCCTCGTCGCGGCCCAGGGGCCCCTCGATGTCGATCCGGGCCGCGCCCAGGGCGCACGCCAGCGTGCTCCCAAGCCGGCCCCGGCCGACGATCGCGCAGGCAGGGTGCCGAGGGTCCGGCCGCGCGTCGGGCGGCCGTCCAGGGAGATGGGCGGGAATGCTCACTGTCTCTTTCGGTCCAGCTCCCCCGCGAGGGATGCCGGTCGCGACTCCGATGGCTTGCTCCGGTGCTTCGGGTCCGTCCCGCGAAGGTGACGGCCTCGTCACCGACAGGATACCCGACCGCATCGGCGTCTACCATCGGGCTCCGTGCCAACCCCGCAGGAGCGCCGCGAGGAGCTGAAGGCCGTCTGGGAGCAGGCCCGCGGGTGCGTCAAGTGTCCACAGCTCGCCGAGGCCCGCACCACCGTCGTCTTCGGCTCGGGCAACGCCGACGCCGACCTCATGTTCGTCGGCGAGGCGCCCGGCAAGAACGAGGACCTCAAGGGCGTCCCCTTCGTCGGCCAGGCCGGCAAGCTCCTCGACCAGCTCCTGGAGGAGGT
>DASZCY010000037.1:0-19526 GCA_035942615.1 Solirubrobacteraceae bacterium
TGCCATGGGCGCGCTCCTCCTCGACGTCCGCCGGGCAGCCCAGCTCGCGCAGACGGGCGGCGATCCACTGCGCGGCCTCGCGCTCGCCGGGCGACGCCGAGGGCCGGTCGATGGCAGCGAGGTGGCGCACGGGCTCCTCGAGGTCCTGGACATCGGGCAGCTCGGCGGCCATCGCGGGCACCAGGCTACGGCCTTGTCGACCGACCCAGCCCCCGCGGAACGCTCACGTGGACGGTGCCTGCCTCGCGAGGGCGCTAGGGTCGGCGCTCGTGGCCGATCCCGACTGCATCTTCTGCAAGATCGTCGCCGGCGAGGTGCCCGCCACCCTCGTGGCCGAGGACGAGCGCACGGTGGCCTTCATGGACATCAGCCCCGCCACGCGTGGTCACGCGCTGGTGATCCCGCGCACCCACGTCGAGGACCTCGCCGCCGTCGGCCCCGATGACCTCGCGGCCTGCGCGCACATGGCCAAGCGGGTGGCCGCGCGCCAGCGTGAGGTGCTGGGTGCCGACGGGGTCAACCTCCTCAACGCCTGGGGCAGGGCCGCGTGGCAGAGCGTCTTTCACTTCCACATCCACGTGATCCCTCGCTACCGAGGGGATCCGCTGCGCCTGCCCTGGACGCCCGGCGCCGGAGATCCCGACGAGATCCGTGCGGCGGGCCAGGAGCTGGCCGGCTGACGCGACGTCGCAACTGCGCGTGCAGCGCCGCAACTCCCGCCGCCGCGCCCTGTTCAATGCGCGCTATGACGCGCCTTCTCCTCCTCGCGGTCCTCGCCGCTACCTTCCTGGTGCCCCCGGCCGCCTCGGCCGCCCTCACCGAGCTCGGCGCGCTGCCGTCGGGCACCACCGGCTCCTGCCCCCAGGGTCCCTGCGAGGCCGTCACCCGTGCCACCGCCTACCAGGCGAAGGTGGGTCCCAGCCGCAACCTCTACCGCGCACCTGCCGGTGGACGGGTCGTGGCGTGGAGCCTCGCGCTGGGCGACCCCTCCGCCGATCAGGTGCGTGGCTTCAACGAGGCCTTCGGTCAGCCGCAGGCCGCGCTGGTGATCCTGCGCCCGGGCGCCAGCGTGCGCCACCGCGTCGTCCACAAGGGGCCGATGACCGGCCTGACGCCCTGGCTGGGGCGCACGGCCCAGTTCCCGCTTCCCCGCACCCTGCCGGTGCGCGAGGGCGACCTGATCGCGGTCACGGTGCCCACCTGGGCGCCGATCCTGCGACCGGGCGAGCCCGGCACCACCTCGTGGCGCGCCAGCCGGCCTGCCGCCGAGTGCCGCGACGTCACGACCCAGCGGGCCATGCTCGGCCGTCGCACCACAGCCGACTTCAGCTGCCTCTACCGCACCGTGCGCCTGACCTACTCGGCGACCTTCGTGCCCTATCCCCGGCGCTAGAGGGCTGTCTCCGGCGTAGCGCCGGACCACGGGATGAACATCCACGTGGATCCTGCTCAAGGCGTCGGCGCCGGCGCCTCGGGGGCCGCGGGCGCCGTCTCGCCCTGACACGCACCGGGGTTCTGAGCGCAGAAATCGTCGAACTCGCCTTCGGTGCCCGGCGCTGCGCCCTCCTGCCCCGGGGTGCCGTCGCCGGGCGTGACGCCCTCCTCGCCGGGGGGCACGCCGCCGGGCGTGGTCGCCGCCGGGTCCTCGGGTGCAGGTGGCTCGTCGGTCAGCGCATCCGAGCCGCCGGGCACCGTGAGGTCGGGCTGGGTGCGCGGGGTGGCGTCGACGATGTCATCGCCGCCGCACGCCGTCAGGCCCGCGGGCAGCGCCGCGAGCACCAGCGCGAGCGCGACCGCGCGCCTCAACGCGCGACCGGCGCCATCCGCCGGCCGCAGTGCGGGCAGTCGTTGAGATCTTTCTGGACGAGCTGGTCACACCAGGGGCAGAAGCGGAGGTTCTCGACCGCCCACGGGAGCTTGGAGGTCGAGGGAGCCAGGGGCAGCACCTTTCCCACCACCTCCAGCTGCTCGCCGGTCTCGCGGTCGCGGTAGACCTTGCCCGGCTCGACCTCGCGAATGATCTCGCGTCCCGTGGAGGGCGTGCGCATGCGGTAGCGCTGCAGGGTCATGGGGGCCCAACCCTACCACCTGCTCTGCGGGGGTCCGCGCGTCGCGGGGCGTCGGGGACGGCGGCGGCCACGGCGACCGAGCCCCGCGCCAGCCCCCTCTCCAGCGCCGCGACCACCGCCGGGTCGAACTGGCGACCGGCCTGGGCGCGTACCTCCTCGAGGGCGTCGGCGGGCGCCATCGCCGCGCGATAGGGCCGGGAGGCGGTCATCGCCTCCAGGGCGTCGCACACCGAGAAGATGCGCGCGACCAGGGGGATCGACTCGCCGGCCAGCCCGTCGGGGTAGCCCCCACCGTCCCAGCGCTCGTGGTGGTGGAGCACGATGTGCTCGACGGTCTCGGCCAGTCGGAGCGGGCGGATCACGCCGACCCCCGTCGCGGGGTGCAGGCGCATGGTCTCCCACTCGGCCTCGCTGAGCGGCCCGGGCTTACACAGGATGGCCTCGGGGACGCCGATCTTGCCGACGTCGTGCACCAGGCAACCCATGAGAAAGTCCTCGCGGCCGGCCAGGACGGGATCGATCTCAAGCGCCAGCTGGCGAGCCATGCGGCTGACCTCGCGCAGGTGCAGGCTGGTCACCCTGTCCTTGGCCTCCACCGCCGCGGCCAGCGACTCGATGACCGCCCGGTCGCGCCGGCGCGAGGCCGCCAGGCGCGCGGCGGACCCCTCGAGGCTCGGACGCACCAGGCGCCCGTCGACCAGGCCTGCGCCCCGCCGCGCGGCGTCCAGCGCGGCGCGCACCTCGATCGGCCGAGCACCGACCGGCACCACGGTGCGCGCGCCGTTGTCCAGCAGACGGGGAAGGAGGGAGACCGGGGGCGCGTCGTCGACCACCACCACGGCCACCGCGCCCGGATGGCTTGCCTGGGCGGCGGCCAGCGCCTGGAGGGCGTCATCGTCGTCGCGGCCCGTGGCGTCGACCACGACCAGGGAGGCGGGCGCGCCGCCACACCCGGCGTCGGGCGGCTGGGCGAGGGCGGTGCCGACCAGCGCCTCCACGGACGGGGTCACCTCATCGAAGACGACGCCGCCGCCCGGGACTGCGCTCTTGGTCATGTCCCCATAGTGTGGGCTGCCCGCGACGACGACGCAAACCAGAGCTCTCGCATGCGTGTCCTGCTCTTCCACGGGTACCTGCTCAGCGGCACGGGATCCAACGTCTACACGGCCCAGCTGGCCCGGGCGCTCGTCGCCCTGGGAGCCGAAGTGCACCTGGTCTGCCAGGATCGCGCGCCGTTCGACCATGCCTTCGTGGATGCCGCGGGGGACTGGGACACGGGCGCGCTCGAGGTGCGCACTCGCCATGACCCGGCGCGCTGCACCGTCCTGCGCCCCGACCTGGGCGGCATCCTGCCCGTCTACGTGGCCGATACCTATGAGGGCGTGCGCGCGGTGCCCTACGTGGAGCTTGACGACGCGGCCATCGAGGCCTACCTCGAGCGCAACGTGGCCGCAGTGGAGGAGGTGGCCCGACGGGTGGTCCCCGACGTGGCGCTGGCCGGGCACCTGATCGCCGGTCCGGCCATCCTCGCCCGGGCGCTGGCGGGGACGGACGTCCCCTATGTGGTGAAGGTGCACGGCAGCGCGCTGGAGTACGCGGTGGCGCGCCGCCCCGACCGCTTTCTGAGCCTCGCGCGCGAGGGGCTGGCCGGCGCACGCGCCGTGCTGGTGGGCTCGCGCCACACCGCGCAACGCCTGTGGAGCCTGCTCGACGACCCCGCGCTGGAGGCGCGCACGCGCCTGGGCCCGCCGGGGGTCGACATCGAGACCTTCCGCCCGCAAGGTCACGCGGAGGCCAAGGAGTCGCTGCGCGCGCTGAGTAGGGAGCTGGCGGGCGGGGCGACCTCCGCGGGCGAGGCCCCCTCCCGCGCTGCGCCCGTCTCCTCCTTCGCGCGCGACCCCGGGGCGGCCGGGCGGGCGCTTGCCCGACTCGATCTCGCCCGCGACCGCCTCGTGGTCTTCGTGGGCAAGCTCATCGTCTCCAAGGGGATCGACCTGCTCGTCGCCGCCTGGCCGCTGGTGGTCCACCACGTGCCCGAGGCGCGCCTCGTCGTGGTGGGCTTCGGCGCCTACCGCCCGGCGCTCGAACGGATGCTCGATGCGCTCGCCGACGGCGACCTCGCGGCGCTGCGCGCGCTCGGCGAGGAGGGCCGGGCCGCGGAGGGTGGCCCGCCCGCGCCCCTGAACCACCTGCTGGCCTTCTTCGATGCCCTCCAAGCCGATCGCCAGGCCCTCGAGGACTACCGCCGCGCGGCCGGGAACGTCGGCGACGGCGTCGTGCTCACCGGGCGCCTGGACCACCCCGAGCTCGCCCGCCTGCTGCCCGCGTGCGAGGCCCAGGTGGTACCCAGCACGTTTCCCGAGGCCTTCGGGATGGTCGCCGCCGAGGCTGCGGCCTGCGGGGTCCTGCCGGTGTGCGCCGACCACTCCGGCCTGGCCGAGGTGGCGGGCCCGCTCGCGCACGCCGTCCCGCCCGAGGCGGCGAGGTGGCTGACCGTGCCCGTCGGGTCGGGCATGGTGGTCGCGCTGGCCGACCGCCTCGTGGCCTGGTTGCAGGCACCCGCCGGGCTGCGCGAGGCCACCGCGCAGGCGCTGGCCGCCACCGCACGCGAGCGCTACTCGTGGGAGGGCGTGGCCCGGGGCGTGCTGGCCGGCGCGCGTGGCGACCTGGGAGCGCTCCCCCCGGTACCCGGCGCGTGACGGTTCGGTCCCGCGCGGCCGCCTGCTCGGATAATCTTCCCGGCGCCGATGAGGAGACGTGCATCGCCACTGGGTCGTGCTGGCGTCGTGGTCGCCGCCGCGCTGATGCTGGGGGGCTGCGGCGGGGCCGCCGCCGAGGACGCCGACCTCGTCGCGGGCAAGGAGGCGTTCATCGACCGATGCGGCTCGTGCCACGTCCTCCAGCGCGCGGGCACGCAGGGCAAGAAGGGGCCGAGCCTCGACGCCGCCTTCACCCGTTCCCTGATCGACGGCTTCAACCGCAAGGGCGTCCAGGGCGTGGTGCTCCAACAGATCCTCTACCCCTCCCGCCTCCCGCCCGACCACCCGGCCTACATGCCGCCCGACCTGGTAACCGGGCAGATGGCCGAGAACGTCGCGGCCTACGTGGCCTACGCGACCTCCCGCCCCGGGGAGGACGAGGGAGCACTGGCCGAGGCCGGGCGCAGCGACTTCCCGCCGGGTAGCGGCGGAGCGGTCTTCGCCGACGGCACCCAGCAGGCCCAGGCCTGCGGCCAGTGTCACACCCTCTCCGACGCCGGCACGCAGGCCACCATCGGCCCCGACCTCGACCAGACGCTGCAGGGCGACAGCGCCGAGCAGATCCGCCGGTCCATCGTCGCGCCCGACGCCGAGATCGCCCAGGGCTTCGCCCCCGGCGTCATGCCCAAGGACTACGGCCAGACCCTCACCAAGGAGGAGCTCGACCGTCTGGTCGAGTACCTGGCCCAGGTCTCGGGTGGTGGCGGTGGCGGCCAGGGCGGCTAAGGCGAGCCCCGGCGTCCTCCCGGCCGCTCAGCGGGCCGGATAGATGTCCAGCACGTGCTCGGAGACCGGCGTGCCCGTCGAGACCTCCCAGCTGCCGGTGCCGTAGCGCTCGAAGGCCAGCCGGCGACCGCCGGCGACGTACTCGGCGTACTCCATGGCCCCCTGTGCGCCTGGGCCGCTGCGCTCTTCGGTGCGGTAGGCGGCGCGGCCCTGCTCGTCTCGGCGAAAGGTCGTGCCGTCGTGGGTGAGCTCGGCGGGTCCCGGCTCGAGGGCCGCGCCCTCCACGCGCTGGTAGACGGCCACCTCGAGGCCGTCGTCGTCCTCCACCGAGAGCCACATCTTGCGCCCGCTCACCTCGTCGAGGAGCAGGTGCTCGTCCCACGTGAAGCCCTCCTCCTCGAAGCGCATCGTGCGGTCGATGACGAAGTCGGTCCCGTCATAGGCGACCACGTCGCCGGGGCGGAGGCGGCGCACGTCGCCGTGCAGCGCGCGCGGCTCGTCGGCCGCCGAGAGCGCGAGGGCGTCACGCGTGCGCTCCGACCGCGTGCCGGCACGCCAACGCAGTGTGGCGACGACCGCGGTCACGCCGACGGCGACGAGGACGAGAACCACGATGGCTCCTTCCATCGGGTCTGATGCTAACCGAGCGCGCACGACAGGTGCGCACACCGCGGCCGCCCCTGGTTGCCTGACGCCCCGGGTCGCCAGGGCGACACAGGTCCTAGGCCAGCGCGCGCACGACAAGCACGAGCACGACCACCACCGCCACCACCGCCGCTACGCGCACCAGGAGGGCGAAGGCCGCCTCCTCGGAGCGCAGGGGGTTCCTCACAGGATGTAGATCGACGTGTAGACGATGATCCACATCACGTCGACGAAGTGCCAGTAGATGCCGGGAACCTCCAGGCCCCAGTGCGACGTCGGCGAGAAGTGCCCGCGGAAGGAACGCACGGTGACCATGGTCAGGAGGAGGAGACCGATGAACACGTGGGCTCCATGCAGGCCGGTGAGGCCGAAGAAGATCGTGGCCTGCGCTGTGTCCTGCGGCGCGAAGCCGAGGTTGGCGTACTCGTTGATCTGGATGAACAGGAAGGTTGCGCCCAGCAGCGTGGTGAGCAGGATGCCCGCCTTGAGCCCGGCACGGTTGCCCGCGCGCACCGACACCAACGCCCAGTGCAGGGTCAGCGACGAGGAGAGCAGGATCGCCGTGTTGACGCCCGCGACGGCCACGGGCAGTTCGGTGCCCTGCGCCGGCCACTCGGCTCCGACGACGATGCGGATGAAGAAATAGGCCGCGAAGAACGCCCCGAAGACCATGATCTCGCTGATGATGAACAGCAGCATCCCCAGCATCTGGGGCTCGACGCCGGAGCTGCGGTTGGCGGGGGGAGGCCCGTGGTGGTGGTCGTCGTCGAGGAGGGCGCCGTGGGCGGCGCTGGCGGCTTCCATGGCTGCTCCTGGGGGGTCCTAGGCGGCTTCGACCGGCGCGCCCTCGGCGGCCAGCACGTGTTCGACGGGCAGGTTGGACACCCTGCGCACGCGCTCCACGAGGTCGGTGCGCAGCCACCCCGAGCTCTGGGGGCCCAGGGTGGAGATGACGATCTCGTCGACGCGGTAGAACTGCAGTGCGTTCATCGTGGCGTCGTAGGGGTTGGGGTCTCCGATCATCCCGGACGCGAGCAGACCGGCCTCGCGCAGCTGCGCCAAGGCCCCGGTGAGGTGCCGCCGGGCATTGGCGGGCGCGCGGCCGTCCTTGCCGTCTTGGGGCACGACGAGGATGAACAGACGGGCGGAATCCTCCTCCGCCTTGGCGCGCAGCCTCTGCATCAGCTCCTCGCCGGTCGCGGTGCGGTTGGCGATCACGAGCGTCACCGTGAAGGGCAGCCCCTCACGGTCGAGGTCGGTGACCACGTGCTCGACGGGCACGTGGCTGCGGGCACTGATGCGGTCGACCAGATCGCGGCGCAGCCAGCCCGAGGTGGTCACCGGGTGGGTGGACACGATGATCTCATCGGGGCGCAAGACGGCGGCGGCGTCCATCGCCGCGGTGTACGGATCGGCGTCGCCAACCTCCCCGGTGGCCTGGATGCCCAGGCTCGAGACGTAGTTCAAGGCCAGGTCCACGCGGACCTGCGCCGCGTCGCGCACGGCCTCGTCGTAGATGATGTTGCCGTGCTTGGGGCGGGTGGTGGGCACGACGAGGTGGAAGCGGACGTCGTCGTGGGCCTCGTGGCGCGCGCGTACCGCATCCATCAGCGTACGCCCGCCGATGGTCTCGTTGGCGACGACCAGGACGTTGTGGGCCATGGATCGCTCCTCTCGCTACTTGGCCACGCTGGGCGTGGTCGCGGACTGGGATGGCGCGGCGCCGGCCGTGCCCGAACCCGCCTCGCCGGAGGCGACCCCGGGGAACACGCCGTGCACCGCGCCGGGGACGCCGTACTCGTAGGGGCCTCCGACCACCGTGGGCACGGCGTCGAAGTTGAAGATCGGCGGAGGGGAGGAGACCTGCCACTCCAGGGTGAGCGCCCGCCAGGGGTTGGCCGGGGCCCTGGCGCCGCCGACCCAGCTGGCGACCATGTTGTAGACGAAGATCAGCGTGCTCAGCCCCAGGATGATCGAGGCGACGGAGATCACCACGTTCCAGCTGGCGAACTGCTCGGGGTAGTCGCTGACCCGTCGCGGCATCCCCTCGATGCCCACCAGGTGCATGGGCGCGAACGTGACGTTGAACATGATGAAGGTCGCCCAGAAGTGCACCTTGCCCAGCGTCTCGTCGTACATGCGTCCCGTCATCTTGGGAAACCAGTAGTAGACGCCGGCGTAGACGGTGAACAGCGATCCCCCGAAGAGGACGTAGTGGATGTGGGCGACGATGAAGTAGGAGTCGCTCACGTGGATGACGAAGGGCAGCATGGCCAGCGCCACCCCCGAGATGCCGCCCAGGGTGAACATGGTGATAAAGCCCAGCGCGAAGAGCATCGGCGTGTCGATGCGCAGCACGCCGCGCCACAGGGTGGCCAGCCAGGAGAAGACCTTGATGCCGGTGGGAACCGCGATGATCGCCGTGGTGACCATCATCGGGACGCGGATCCAATCCTGCATGCCCGAGACGAACATGTGGTGGGCCCACACCGTGAAGCCCAGGACCACGATGGCCAGCAGCGAGAAGGCCATCATGCGGTAGCCGAAGATCGGCTTTCGCGCCTTGACGGCGAGGATCTCGCTGACGATCCCAAAGCCCGGCAGCATCATGATGTAGACCGCCGGGTGGGAGTAGAACCAGAAGACATGCTGGTACATGAGCACGTCCCCGTTGCGCGAGGCCGCGAAGAAGTTGAAGCCCAGGCCGTAGTCGAGCAGCACGAAGAACTGCGAGGCGGCGATGAACGGCGTCGCGATCACCACCAGCAGCGAGGTGGAGAAGTTCGCCCACACCAGCAGCGGCAGACGAAAGAAGCTTAGCCCCGGCGCTCGCATGGTGATGATCGTCACCAGGAAGTTCAGCGCGGTGGCGATGGACGACGCCCCCGCGAACTGTACGCCGATCGTGAAGAACATCTGCCCGATCGGTTGGGTGGTCGACAGCGGCGCGTAGGCGGTCCACCCCGAGGCGAAGGGCCCGACCAGGAAGGACGCGAGCATGATGACCCCCGCCACCGGCAGCATCCAGAACGACAGGGCGTTCAGGCGCGGGAAGGCCATGTCCGGGGCGCCGATCATCAGCGGGATGACGTAGTTGGCCAGCCCCGCGAAGACCGGGATGATGAACAGGAAGATCAGCAGCGCCGCGTGGACGCTGAACAGCCCGTTGTACAGCTGGCCGTTCACGAGCTGGGTGCCCGGCTGGGCCAGCTCTGCGCGCATGACCATGGCCACCGCGCCGCCGATGAACAGAAAGACGAACGAGGTGACCACGTACTGGATGCCGATAACCTTGTGGTCGGTGTTCACCCGGAAGTAGTCCTTCCAGGAGTGCGCGCCGTGGGAGGAGTGGTCCTCGGGCACGGTGGGCTTGCCGGCCGCCCAGCGGAACCAGTAGTCAAAGCACCCCAGGCCCACGAGGAAGAACAGCGGGACGGCGAGCAGGCCGACCAGCAGCCACGCCTCGCCGTGGACCACGGGGTTGAGCCCCGACGCACCGCGCACCGCCGCCGTGAGCGCCAGCGCGAAGAGCACGCCCAGCGCAACGAACGCGGTGGCGCGGTACCAGCCCGGGGCGCGGAGCTTCATCGCCATGTCAGCCTCCCATCTCCTGTGGGCCCTGGGCCTGCTGGGCCCTCCAGGCGTCGAACTCTTGCGCGCTGACCACGTTCACCGTGGCGCGCATATATGCGTGGCCCAAGCCGCACAGTTCCGCACAGACGACCGGATAGCTGCCGCGGCGGTTAGGCGTGATGCGCAGCTGGGTGATGAGGCCCGGCACGGCGTCGCGCTTCATGCGAAAGGCCGGCACCCAGAACGAGTGGATGACGTCCACCGCGCGGAGGTCCAACCGCACGGGCTTGCCCTCGACCAGGTAGAGCTGATTGGCGCGGATCGGCGCGCCCCCCCGGGGGTTGGGGTACTCAAAGCTCCACGCGAACTGCTGGGCGGTCACGCGAATGCGCTCTTCGTCGGCCCGCGCATTCTCTATGTCATCAAGCGCGACGAAGGCGTAGGTGCACAGCGCGATGAGCAGCACGGCCGGCAGCGCGGTCCAGATCACCTCGAGCCTGGTGTCGCCGTGGATGGGTGCGCCGTCCTCCTGCTCCTGGCCGGGACGGGCGCGAAAGCGCCACACGCAGTAGAGGACCACCACGGTGACCAGGATGAAGATGGGCACCGAGACGGCGATGAGCACGTCATACAGCGTGTCGATGGTGCCGGCCTGCGTGGAGGCCTGGACGGGGAACCAGTCGATCGCCAGCCCCAGGGCGACGCCGAGCACGGAGGCAACCAGCCCGATGCCGAGCATTCTGGCCAACGACCTGCGACCGCCGCTGGGAGTCTCCTCCTCCGCCATGCGCGCGCATCCTAGGTGACCGCTGGGACAACTGGCAATCCGGTGCCGACCGCCCGCCTCCGTCAGCGGGCCTGCTCTGGAGGCCAGGGGCGGGCCCCGGGTCTGACGGAAGCTATGCCGCCAGGGAGCGCACTCGCCAGCCGTCGACGCGCCGGGCCTGGCGGAAGTCCGAGGGCGCCGCGCCGTGGTGGCGGCGAAAGGCCTTGGCGAACTGGGCGGGCTGGCGGTAACCGACCCGGTGAGCAACCTCGCGGATCGTCACCCCGCGCATGCCCAGCAGCTCGCCGGCGCGCTCCATGCGCACTGCGGTCAGGTGCTCGCGGAAGGTCGTGCGTCCGATCTCTGCGTAGGCGCGCTGCAGCTGGCGGCGCGAGGAGGCCACGCGACGGGCGATGTCGTCCAGCGACAGGTCACGCGGATACTCGGCGTCGACGATGGCGACCGCCTCGCGGAAGAGGCTTGTGCGGTGTCGCACGGTGGTGGGGCGTTGGATCGGCATCGCCATGAGATACGGCGGGACGCTTGCGCAGGATGAGAGGCGGGGTCGAAGGACCGGCAATGTGGCGCGTCGGCGCTCGTCCGAGGCGGACGAAGCCCCCGGACGGTGGTGCTAATGATGTTCCAGTGGCAGCTCGCTCATCTCGTGGCGGGCGTGGCGGATCCAGCGCACCGTGGCGACGACGGTGATCAGCACACCCACGATGACGAACACGAACGAGGTGGTGATTCCGAGCAGGGCAAGGGTGATGCCCACGGTGACGGCGACGGGCTGGAAGCTGCCGCCGGGGAGGTGGATCTCTTCGCCGACGGGCGGGAGCTCGCGGTCCAGCGGGCTCACGAGATGTAGATAGCCGCGGCGACGAAGGTCATGCCGAACATGAAAAAGCAGACGGCGCCGGCGATGAGGCCGGAACGGATGTTCTTGCGAGCGAGCTTGCGATCCATGGTGGCGAAGGATACCTCCGGCGCCCTAGAGCCGTGCGTCGGCGACCATCGCGGCGAAGAGGGCCGCCAGGTAGGCCAGCGAGAAGAGGTACAGACGCAGCGCCGCGCGGCGGTCGGGCCGGCGGTAGAGCATCAGCGCGCCCGCGATGAACAGCCCGCCGAGCACCAGCGAGGAGACCAGGTAGATGGCCCCCAGCCCCCCGGCGCAGAAGGGAAGCTGCGTGACCGCATACAGCAGCACGCTGTAGAGCAGGATCTGGCGGCGCGTCTCTGGCTCGCCTCGTACCACGGGGAGCATGGGTACGCCCACCCGGGCGTACTCGTCCTTCATCAGCAGGGAAAGGGCCCAGAAGTGCGGCGGCGTCCAAAAGAAGACGATCGCGAACAGGTAGATGGGCATGCCCGCCAGCTCGCCGGTCACCGCGGCCCACCCCACGAGCGGGGGTACCGCGCCCGCGGCGCCGCCGATCACGATGTTCTGGGGCGTGCGGCGCTTGAGCCACACCGTGTAGACGAACACGTAGCCCAGGAAGCCGCTCAGGGCCAGCACGGCGGCCAGCAGGTTGACCGTCGCGCCCAGCAGGGCAAAGGATGCCGCGGCCAGCACCACGCCGTAGGTCAGCGCGACACGGGGCGCCACCCGTCCGGAGGGAACCGGCCGATCGGCGGTGCGCGCCATCCGCGCGTCGATGTCGCGGTCGAACCAGTGGTTGACCGCGCCGGCGCCGCCGGCGGACAGGTACCCGCCGGCCACCGTCACCGCGACGAGCCACAGCGACGGGTCGCCAGCCACCAGCATGGTGGCCACGGTGGTCAACAGCAACAGCGCCTGCACCCGCGGCTTGGTCAGCGTGACGAGGTCGGCCACCATGCGCCGCACGCCCACCGCGCCGCCGGCGGGGGAGAGGGCCGTGGCTCCCGCGCTGGGCACGCCGGGTGTCAGAGAGCTGATCCCAGGAGGCGGTGCGGGTGGCGGACCCGTGAGGTCAGCCATCGAGGCCCACTAGGCGGTGACCGTGTGCTCGGGCGCGGGGCCGCCGTGCGGAGGCTCCAGAGCGCCCTGGCGCTCCACCTCGCGGCGGATGTCCTTCATGGGTTCGACCGAACGGATACGTGGAACCGCGTCGAAATTATTGACCGGGGGCGGGGACTCGGTGAACCACTCGAGCGTGTTGCCCTTCCACGGGTCGGGACCCGCGTAGGTGCCGCGCTTGACTGAGCGCACGACGTTGACCACGGTGACCATCACACCGAGGCCGAGGATGAACGAGCCGATGGTGGAGACCATGTTCAGGGCCGCGAGGCTGCCGATGTCGGGGTATTCGTAGATCCGTCGCACCATGCCCTCCATGCCCAGCGAGTGCTGCACCAGGAAGGTCGCGGTGAAGCCGATGTACATGAGCGCAAAGGAGACCTTGCCCATGGCCTCGCTCAGCATGCGCCCGACGATCTTGGGAAACCAGTAGTAGATCCCGGCGAAGATGGCGAACACCGAGCCACCCACGAGGACGTAGTGGAAGTGGGCGACCACGAAGTAGGTGTCGGTCAGCTGCCAGTCGACGGGGAAGACGGCGAGGATCACGCCGCTGATCCCGCCGATGACGAACAGCGAGATGAACCCCACGCAGAAGATCAGCGGGGTCTTGAACTCGATGGTCCCTCGCCACAGCGTGGCCACCCAGCTGAAGATCTTCACGCCGGTGGGCACCGAGATCAAAAACGAGCTGATCATGAAGAAGGCCAGCAGCACGTCGGGGCTGGGGGTGGCGAACATGTGGTGGGCCCACACCAGCAGGCCCAGGAAGGCGATGACCACCGTGGCCGCCGCGACCGCCTTGTAGCCGAAGATCGGCTTGCGCGCGAACACCGGCAGCACCTCGGAGACGATCCCGAAGGCGGGCAGGATCATGATGTAGACCTCGGGGTGGCCGAAGAACCAGAACAGATGCTGCCACAGCAGCGCGTCGCCCCCCTGCGACGGGTCGAAGAACGCGGTGCCGAAGTTGCGGTCGGTCAGCAGCAGCGTGACGGCGCCGGCGATCACGGGCAGCGCGAGGATCAGCAGGATCGCGTAGATCAGGATCGTCCACACGAACAGCGGCAGGCGCCCCCATCCCATGCCGGGCGCGCGCATGTTGGCAATCGTCGCGTAGAAGTTGATCGCCCCGACGATCGAGCTGAAGCCCGTGAGGTGAATGAGGAAGATCCAGGCGTCGACGCCGCCGTTGGGGGAGTAGGCGCCCGTGGACAGCGGTGCGTAAGCGGTCCAGCCGACCTCCATGGGGCTGAAGAGCAGGGAGGCATAGAAGACCAGGCCGCCGGAAGTCAGCAGCCAAAAGGAGAGGGCGTTGAGCTTGGGGAACGCCATGTCCCGCGCACCGATCATCAACGGCACGAGGTAGTTGCCAAAGCCCGCCATGATGGGGACGACGAACAGGAAGATCATCGTCGTCCCGTGGATCGAGAACAGGGAGTTGTAGACCTCGGGGTCCAGGAGGTTGTTCTCCGGCACCGCGAGCTGCAGGCGCATGAGCAGCGCCTCGACCCCGCCGATCAGAAAGAAGGCGAACGTCGAGACCAGGTACATGATCCCGATGCGCTTGTGGTCGGTCGTGGTCAGCCACGAGAGCCAGCCCGTGGGCACGTTCTCCACGGTGCGCGCGACGATCTGGGGGAGGGGCTGGACCGTCTTGGTCCGGGTGGTGGTGTCGACTGCTGACATGGTCCTGGGGTTCTTCGGGGGAGCCAGACGCTAGGCGCCGGGCGCGGGCGTCCCACCCTCGACCTGCTGGCGCTGGCGGGCGGCCTCGGCGTTGGCCTGGGCGATCTGACGGCGCTTGTCGGTGTACCACCGCTGGAACTGCTCGGGAGTGACGGCGCGCACGGAGGCGACCATGTTGGCGTGGTTTCGCCCGCACAGTTCGGCGCACCGGCCGCCCCACACGCCCGGCTCGGAGACGTTGTACCACGTGTAGTTGGTGTAGCCGGGGATGGCGTCGAACTTGCCCCCCAGGGAGGGGATCCACCACGAGTGGGCGACGTCCTGGGAGCGGATGCTCAGGACCACCGTGGTGTTGGTGGGCACGACCATCTGCTGGTAGGCGAAGACGTTGTTGAGGTTGTTGTCGTCGTTGTCGGCGTAGGTGTAGCGCCACACGTACTGCTGGCCGTTGACGTCGATGTTCAGCGCGTTCCCGCCCTCGGGGACGGGAGGCTGTCGACCGACGCCGCCCTCGGCGACCGGCTGGCCGGTGAGCCCCGCGCGCTGGACATCGAGCCCATCGGGACCGGTGGGCGGGGGGTTGCGGATGGCGGGCAGGAAGGCGAAGGTGACCACGGCCAGCACCACCACGATGACCGCGGCCCCCAGCGTCCAGCCGATCTCCAGGCGCGTGTTGCCGCGGATCTGGGCCGGGACGGCGCCCTTGCGCGCCCGGAACTTCACCATCGCGTAGATCAGCGCTCCCTCGACCCCGACGAAGATCGGGATCGAGATGACGAACACGACCCAGTACAGGGTGTCGATCTTCTGGGCGTTGTCGGACGGTCCCGCCCCGGGGGACAGCCAGCCCGCCGAGGCGGGCACGGCGAGCACCGCCAGGGCGGTGAGCGCGACAAGCAGCGCGCACAGGAGAGCCGCTGCGCGGCGAGGCTGTCGGTCCTTCGACCTCAAGAGGCGCCGGACTCTACCGCCCGAACGCGGGACCTGCGCCCAACGTGGCGCGCGTCCTCGGGCGGCGCGTCGGACGTGCGCATCGCCACGAGGGAACCCGCCCGCCGGGCGCTATGTTGACGCAGTGGCGCCGCGGCCTGTTGTCGGTCTCTGCGCGGCCCTGGAGCGGGCGCGCTGGAGCGTGTGGGACCTCGAGTCGGTCCTGCTGCCCCACGACTACGTGCGCGCGGTCCAGGCGGCCGGCGGGATAGCCGTGCTCGTCCCGCCCGACCCGGAACTGGTCGAAGAGCCCGGCGAGCTTCTCGACGGCATCGACGCCCTGGTGCTGGCAGGGGGCGCGGACATCGATCCCGGCGCCTACGGGCAGGCCGCGCACGCCGAGACGGTCTTCACCGTCCCTATCCGTGACGCCACGGAGATCGCCCTGGTCCGGGCCGCGCTCGAGCACGACCTTCCCGTGCTGGGGATCTGCCGGGGCATGCAGCTGCTCAACGTGGCCTGTGGGGGCACGCTGCACCAGCACCTGCCCGAGCGCTACGGCCACCATGAGCACCGCCGGGTGGCGGGTTCCTTCGACGGCGCCGACCACGACGTGCGCCTGGCCGAGGGCTCGCTGGCCGCGCGGGTGGCCGGCGAGACCATCCACGCGACCAAGAGCCACCACCACCAGGGCGTCGACCGCCTCGGCGACGGCCTGGTGGTCAGCGGATGGGCTGAGCTCGACGACCTTCCCGAGGCCATCGAGCGGCCCGACCGGCGCTTCGCGCTGGGCGTGCAGTGGCATCCGGAGGCCGACCCGGCGAGCCCGTTCGTGGCCGCGCTGGTCGACGAGGCCCGGGCCGCCATCACGGCGCGGTGAGCGCAGGCCGACGCGAGGCGGTGAGAGGGCGCTCGTCGCCCGCGACGTGACGGGCTCGCACGAGCGTTGCCCAACGCTGGCGCGCGTCCTGGCCTATCCCTATCTCGCGCCCGACGGTCCCTTCTCCCTGGCCGGGGGCTGCGCGGACGAGGAGCCCGAGCTCGTGGCCTTCGGCGCCAACGCCGATCCCGGCGTGCTCGCGGGCAAGCTGGGGGCCGACACGCCGGTCAGCGCGCGCCGAGCAGCCCTCGCCGACCACGACATCGCCTTCTCGGCCCATGTCGCTCCCTACGGAGCCATTCCCGCCGCGCTGGTACCCAGCCCGGGGACCTCCGTGGCGGTGCACCTCCTGCGCCTGACGGCCCGCGACCGCGCTCGTCTGGACGCCACCGAGCCCAACTACGTGCGTGAGGAGCTCGCCCCCGGGCTCGAGGCCTACCGCTCGCGTCACGGCGTGCTGACCCTCGACGGCGGGCCGGTGGCGCTGGCCGCGGTGCGCGCGCGAGGGCGGGTCTTTCCGGCCCTCACGCAGGAGGCCCTGCTCGAGCGTCTGCGCGTGCTGCTGGCTCCGAGCGCGTCCCTGCAGGCCTTCGTGCTCGCCCAGGCACACGACGCGCAGGTGCGCGCGACGCGCACCGCCTGGCTGCGCAGACGCGCGCGTCGGTAGGGCGCCACCCGTGCCCCTGCGAGGGGTGGCGCGGGCCGGCGCCTATCAGCGCCGGCGCGAGCGGGCGAAGCCGATGACCGCGCCGCAGATCAGCCCGCCGACCACGCCCATGACCACGAGGCTCAGCGGGCGGACGTCGCCCAGCGCGAGCACCGCGGCGGCCATGGCCACGGCGACCACCAGGACCACGCCGGCCACCATCGGGTTCTCGCGGTAGAAATCGAACACTGGCCAGCACCGTAGGGGGCGCGCCTCCGGTTGTCACGGCCGCCCTCGATGGGATCCCGCCCGCGCGCGACGCGCGCGTAGGTTCGCGTCGCATGTACCGTTGCGGTGTGGGCAACTCTGGGGACCACGCGATGAGGACCGCAGGCGGGATCCGCATCCCCGACACGGAGGAGCACAGCCTCGACGACGTGATGCCCGGCCTGGCGGTCACGCCGCGGCGGCTGGTCCTCTTGGTGGTCTTCGTGGTCGTGGCGGTCGGGTTCCTCTACCTCGGGCTGCCACGCATCGCCGGCCTGGAGCAAACCTGGGCGCGGATGGACGACGGCAACCCGTGGTGGCTGGCGGCCGCGTTCGCCTTCTCGGTGGTGGCCTTCGGCGGGTACGTGGTGTTGTTCCGCGGGGTGTTCGGAGGTGAGGGGACGCGCATCGGCTTCGGCGCGAGCTACCAGATCGCCATGGCCGGCTTCGCGGCCTCACGGGTCTTCGCCGCGGGCGGCGCCGGAGGCCTCGTGCTCACGGCCTGGGCCCTGCGCCGGGCGGGGATGCGCCGACGCCGGGTGGCCGACCTGACCGTCGCCTTCCTGGCGCTCACCTACGTGGTGTTCATGGCCGCCCTCATCGTGGTCGGCCTGGGGCTGTACCTGGGCGTGCTCGGCGGACCCGCACCGTTTGCCATCACCGTCCTGCCTGCCTGCCTCGGCGCGTTCGTGATCCTGGTCGCGCTGGGACTGTCCTGGGTCCCTCCCGACCTCGCGCGCCGCTTCGAGCGCCGCGAGGAGCGCGCGGGACGCCTGGCGCGCCTGGGGGGGCGGCTGGCCAACCTCCCCGCCTCCTCGTCGGCGGGCGTGCGCGAGGCGATTCGCCATGTGCGCACCGGCGATCCCTCGTTGCTGGGCTCGCTGCTCTTCTGGGGGGGCAACGTCGCGATCCTATGGGCGTCCTTCCGCGCCTTTGGCCAGGCGCCCTCCGCGGCGGTGATCGTGATGGGCTTCTTCGTCGGGATGCTGGGCAACCTGCTGCCTCTGCCCGCCGGCGTGGGGGGCGTGGACGGGGCGACGATCGGAGCCTTTGTGGCCCTGGGGGTCAGCGTCGACCTGGCCATCGTCGCGGTGCTCACCTATCGCATCTTCGCCTTTTGGCTGCCGATCCTCCCGGGCGCCATGGCCTGGCTGCAGCTGCGGCGCACGGTCGCGCGCTGGCGGGCGGAGCGCCGCGCGGAGGCTCCGGCCCCAGGGCCTATACTTTCTCAAGCATGAGCGAGAACGGACAGCACACAGAGAACGTCATCATTGTGGGCAGTGGCCCGGCGGGCTACACCGCCGCGCTGTACGCCTCCCGCGCCAACCTCGAGCCGTTGGTCATCGAGGGGTTCATGTGGGGCGGTCTGCTCCAGCAGACCACCGACGTGGAGAACTACCCCGGCTTCGTCGAGGGGGTGCAGGGCCCCGATCTCATGCAGATCATGCGCGACCAGGCCGAGCGCTTCGGCACCCGCTACGTGACCGACGACGCCACCGCCCTCGAGCTGGGAAGCTCACCCGGCGAGGCGCATACCGTCTGGGTGGGCGACACGCCCTATCGCACCCGTACGGTGATCCTGGCCATGGGCGCCGAGCACAAGAAGATCGGTGCACCCGGCGAGGACGAGCTGGGCGGGCGCGGGGTCTCCTACTGCGCCACCTGTGACGCGGCCTTCTTCAAGGACAAGAACACGGTCATCGTGGGCGGAGGCGACAGCGCCATGGAGGAGGCCGGCTTCCTGGCCGGGTTCGCCGGCAAGGTGACCATCGTCAACCGCCGCGACGAGTTCCGCGCCTCGAAGATCATGCTCGAGCGCGCCCGCGCGATGGACAACATCGAGTGGAAGACGCCCTACGTCGTCGAGGAGTTCGTGGGCGGCGAGCAGCTGCTGAGCACCGTGCGCCTGCGCCACGTCGAGACGGAGGAGACCGAGGAGCTCGAGATGGACGGAGCCTTCATCGCCATCGGTCACGAGCCGCAGTCCGGGCTGGTCGCCGGGCAGGTCGACCTCGACGAGGAGGGCTACGTGGTGGTCGAGGCGCCCTCCACGCGCACCAACCGCCCGGGCGTGTGCGCCGCGGGCGACGTCGTCGACCACACCTACCGCCAGGCCGTCACGGCCGCGGGCAGCGGCTGTCAGGCGGCGCTGGACGCGGGGTGGTACCTGCGCGACACGCCCGAGGTGGGCGAGCCCGAGGCCATGCCCGACGACGACCTGGTCGAGGCCCAGTACGCGCCGACGCAGGGAGACTGACCCGGGCTCACGGCCGCTGGTGGGGCTCGGTCGGCGCACGCTCAGGGCGTCGCGGCGGTGGCTCCTGTGCCTGGCGTGAGGTCAGGGCCCGGGCCACCCCCGTGCCGACGAGCCCGGCCAGCGCGACAAAGGTGACGGCGACCGTGACCGCGCTGGCGGGCAGGACCAGCCACAGCACGAGGACCACCCCCGCCATGCCGGCCATGACGATCCACATGCGTCCGGCCAAGCCGGGGCCCTTGGGCAGGTCATAGCTCTCGCGCAGCGACATGCCGCCCGGCTACCCCGGCGGCACGTCGCGTGAACGCGGCGAGGGTCGG
>DASZCY010000038.1:0-11879 GCA_035942615.1 Solirubrobacteraceae bacterium
GGGACTCGAACTCCTCGGACAGGCCGCGGATGGTCTCGCCGCCCTTACCGATGAGCAGGCCGATCTTGTCGGGGTCGATCTGCACCTGGACGATGCGCGGCGCGTGCTTGGAGAGCTCGGCGCGCGGCGCGTCGATGACCTCAAGCATCCGGTCCAGGATGGCTAGGCGCGCGTCCCTGGCCTGCGCAAGCGCGTCGCGCAGGATCTCGAAGGTCACGCCGGTGATCTTGATGTCCATCTGCAGGGCGGTGATCCCGCGGTCGGTGCCGGCCACCTTGAAGTCCATGTCGCCCAGGTGGTCCTCCACGCCCGCGATGTCGGTGAGCACGACGTAGTCGTCGCCCTCCTTGATGAGCCCCATCGCGATGCCGGCCACCGGGCGCTTGAGCGGCACCCCGGCCGCCATGAGCGCTAGCGTCGACCCGCACACCGAGCCCATGGACGACGAGCCGTTGGACTCCAGGGTGTCCGAGACCACGCGGATGGTGTAGGGGAACTCGTCGGTGGAGGGCACCATCGGCACCAGCGCGCGTTCGGCCAGCGCACCGTGGCCGATGTCACGGCGCTTGGGGCCGCGCATGAAGCCCGCCTCGCCCACCGAGAACGGCGGAAAGTTGTAGTGGTGGAAGTAGTACTTGTGCTTCTCGAGCCCGAGGGTGTCGAGCCGCATCTCCTCCTTCATGGTGCCCAGGGCGGCTACGCTGAGGATCTGCGTCTCGCCGCGCGTGAACAGCCCGGAGCCGTGCGTGCGCGGCGCGACGTCGACCTCCACGTCGATCGGGCGGATCTCCGTTTGCGCGCGGCCGTCGGGACGCTTCTTCTCCACCGCGATGCGCTGGCGGATCATCGTCTTCTCGAGGCGATCGAAGGCCAGCTGCACCCGGGCGCGCTGCTCGGCGTGGCCCTCCCACTGCGGGTCGCCGGAATGCGCGGACAGCGCCTGCTCCTCGACCTGCCTGATGGCTTCCTGGCGATCCAGCTTGCCCTCGACCTGGGTGGCCTGGTCGAGGGCGTCGCCGTGCGAGTCTCGGACGGCCTGGAGGAGGCCCTCGTCGACCTGGGGCGGGGTGATCTCCACCTTGGGCTTGCCGACCTTCTCGCGCAGCTCCCGCTGCAGCGCGCAGAGCTTGCGGATCTCCGCGTGGGCGATGTCCAGCGCGTCGAGCATCTCGGCCTCGGGGATCTCGTTGGCGCCGGCCTCGACCATGAGGATGGCCTCCTCGGTGCCGGCCACCACCAGGTCGAGATCGCTCCTGTTCTCCGCTTCGTCCGACAGGAGCTCCTCGGAGGGGTTGACCACGAAGTTGCCCTCGACCTTGCCGATGCGCACGGCCCCGACGGGCATGGGGAAGGGAACCTCGCTGATCATGAGCGCCGCGGACGCGCCGTTCATCGAAAGGATGTCGTGCGGGTGATCGTGGTCGACACTGAGAGGGATCGACACGAGCTGGGTCTCGCGGTTCCACCCCTTGGGGAAGAGGGGGCGCAGCGGGCGGTCGATCATGCGTGCGGTCAGCGTCCCCTTCTCGGACGAACGACCCTCGCGCTTGAAAAAGGAGCCGGGGATCTTGCCCGCGGCGTACATGCGCTCCTCGACGTCCACGGTGAGGGGGAGGAAGTCGACATCGCGCGCGTTGCCCGCGGTCGCGGTGCTGAGCACCATCGTGTCGCCTGAGCGGACAATGACCGCGCCGGAGGCCTGCTTGGCCATCTTGCCGGTCTCGAAGGAGATCTCGTTGCCGGCGATCTCGACCGAGACGGTGGTCACGTCGAAGGACGCGTGCCGTACGGCTTGGGACATATGGGGACGTTTCCCTTCTGCTTCTGCGCACCGTTCGGTAGGTGCGCGCACGTTCGTGCTGTCTTCAGAATCCGAACGAGTCGAGGATAGCCGACGCCGGTGCGCCGGGGACGAGCGTGCCGTCGACGACCAGGGTGGGCGTGGTCGTGATCCCGGCGCGCATGCCCTCGCGGGTGTCGCGCTTCACACGGGCCGCGGCGGCCTCGTCGCGGCGATCGTGCTCAAAGCGCTCGAGGTCCAGGCCGAGCTGGCCGACGCGGGCCCACAGGTGCGGGTCGTCCAGGCGGCCCTGGTCGGCGTACAGCGCGTCGTGGAAGGCCCAGAAGGCGCGCTGGGCGCCCGCCGCCTCGGCGGCGTGGGCCAGCGCGGGCGCCCGCGGATGCTTGGCCTTCAGCGCGAAGTGGCGGAAGACGCGGCGCACCTGCGGGTGCGCGGCCAGGCGTGCGTGGGCGGTGGCACAGTGAGGGCAGGTGAAGTCGCCGTAGACCACGATCAGCCTCCCGTCCTCGGGGCCGCGGACGTGGTCGTCGTGGCGCACGGGCGGCACCGGGGCACTGCGAAGATCATCGGCCATGCGAATCCACGTACTCGAGCGCGAACAGCCCCTGCCCGGTCCGCCCGAGGAGGTCTTTCCCTTCTTCGCCGAGGCCCACAACCTGGAGGCGATCACCCCTCCCCTGCTGCGCTTCCGCGTTATCACCCCCGCGCCCATCGAGATGCGCGTGGGCACCACCATCCAGTACCGCCTGCGCCTGCACGGCGTTCCCGTGAACTGGCTGACCTCCATCCAGGCCTGGGAGCCCCCGTCGCGCTTCGTCGACGTGCAGCTGCGTGGCCCCTACGCGCTGTGGCATCACACGCACACCTTCGAGCCCGACGGCGACGGTGGCGGCGGGACGCGGATGCGCGACACGGTGCACTACGCGCTCCCGCTCGGGGGGCTCGGCGAGCTCGCCCACCGCGCCTTCGTGCGCCGCGACGTCGAGTCGATCTTCACCTTCCGCCACGACGAGGTGGCGCGGCGGATGGGCCGGGACCACGGGGCCCCGCCTTCTGCTAGGCGGCCTGCAGCCCGTCGAAGATGAGGTTCACCCCGGGCAGTTCGCCGGGGTTGGCGGCCAGGTGCGACCAGGTGACGACCTGGTCGGGGCCGATGATGACCAGCGCACGGTCCGTCATTCCGCCCGGCTCGAAGTAGGCGCCAAAGGCGCGGGCGGTCTGGCCCTTGGGCTCGAAGTCCGACAGCTGGGGGATCGTGACGTTGAGCGACTCGCGGAAGGCCCGCTGGCTGTCCGAAGCGTCGGTGGAGACGCCGTAGAGCACGGCGCCCTGGGCGCGCAGCTCCTCGAGGGCCTCCTCGTAGACCTGCAGCTGGTCGGTGCAGACCGGGCTGAAGGCGGTGGGGTAGAAGACCAGGACGGTGGTCTGGCCCGCGAGGTCGTCGCGCGTGAAGGTGTCGCCCTCCTCGGTGCGCAGCGTGAACTGGGGCGCCGGCGTGCCGGGCTGGATGATCACCGCCGGAGGCCGAGCTCGCGGACGAGCGCGCGGTAGCCCTCGAGGTCCTTCTTGCGCAGGTAGTCGAGGAAGCGCCGGCGCCGGCCGACGAGCATGAGCAGGCCGCGGCGCGAGTGGTGGTCGTGGCGATGCTCGCGCAGGTGCTCGGTGAGCTGGTTGATGCGCTCGGTGAGCAGCGCGACCTGCACGCGGGTGTTGCCCGTGTCCGTCGGCGTCTCCCCGAACTGCGTGACGATCTCCTGCTTGCGCTCCTGGGTCAGGCTCATGCGGCGGCGCAGGGTAGCAGCCCCCGGGCCTGGGAGCCGGTGACCGAGGGCCCGGTGATCCCCCCTACGAGACTGCCACCGCCCGCGCCCGGTCGACGTCGCGGTGCATCTGCTCGACGAGGGCGTCGGCGGAGTCGAAGCGCCGCTCGCCGCGGAGGCGCTCGAGGAAGCGCAGGCGCAGGATGCGGTCGTAGAGGTCGCCTTCCCAGTCGAGCAAGAACGCCTCGACGAGCTCTCCCCGGCCGCTGGCGAAGGTCGGGCGTACGCCGATGCTCACCGCGGCCGGATGCTCGCTGCCGTCGTCGAGCTCGGCTCGCGCGGCGTAGACGCCGTGACCCGGCACCGCGAGGGCGTCGTCGGGGACGAGGTTGGCCGTGGGGTAGCCCAGGTCGCGCCCGACCTCGTCACCGTGCACCACCACCCCTGCGAGCAGGTAGGGGTCGCCCAGGAGCTTGGCCGCGTAGGCGACGGCGCCCCCGGCGATCAGGCCGCGGATGTGGCTCGAGGAGACGATCTCGCCGTCGACCTCCAGCAGTTCGACCACGCGCGTGGAGAAACGCCCGTCGCCGCGCAGCAGGTCGGCGTCGCCCTTGGCGCGGTGGCCGAAGCGAAAGTTCTCGCCCACGGACACGTCGATGGCGTGCAGGCGGGCGACGAGCACGTCGTCCAGGAAGGACTGCGCGGAGCGGGCGGCGAACGCGGCGTCGAAGGGGACGACCACGAGCTCCTCGACGCCCATCGCCGCGACCAGCTCGGCCTTGCGCGCGACGGTGGTCAGCAGCTTCGGAGCAGCCGCGGGATGCACCACCGAGACCGGGTGCGGATCGAAGGTCAGCACCGCGTCGGCGCCGCGGATGACCTCGCGATGGCCCAGGTGCACGCCGTCGAAGGTTCCCACGGCGACGCGGCGCGGGCGCGGCTCCACCTCGGGCAGGGAGACGACCCTGGCGCTCACCCGCGAAAGCCTACGACGGGCTTGAGCACGCCCTCCCGCACCTGCGCGACGGCGATGGGACCGGCGGCGTCGGCCAGGAGGATGGGCGCCGCGGGGACGTCACCGCTGGCCACGGTCCCCTGGTCGCCCCGCGCGGGCACCGCGCGGCCGTGGGCGGCGGCGCGCGCGTCCTGGGCCTCGAGCTCCAGCACGGGCATCACCGCGGCGAGCGCCTCGCCGAGCGGTACCACCCGCGCCGGATCGGCGTCCTCGACGCGGAAGGGGCCGATCGCTTCGCGGCGAAGCTCGAGGCAGTAGGCATCGCCCAGGTCGGCGATCAGCGAGCGCACGTAGGTTCCCGACGAACAGCGGACGCGATACCCGGCGCGCGGGCCGGGGGCGGCGCCGGACGCCTCCTCCCGCCACACCTCACGGAAGGACCGCACCATCACCGTGCGCTCAGGTATCCGCACGGCCTCGCCCGCGCGTGCGAGCCGGTAGGCCCGCTGCCCTCCCACCTTCACCGCGCTGTAGGCTGGCGGGCGCTGGCGAATCTCCCCGACCGGCAGCGCCGCGCCGGGCGGGGGCACCCGTCCGGTCACGGTGATCTCTCCCTCGGTGTCCCCCGTCGACGAGATCGCGCCCAGGCGGGCGACGACCGAGTACTCCTTGTCGGCCGCCATCAGCCATCGCTGCACCCGGGTCGCGCGGCCCAGCAGCACCAGCAGCAGGCCGGTGGCGAACGGGTCCAGCGTTCCCGCATGGCCGACCCGAGTCCCGTGGTGCTCGCGGCGCACCGCGGCGACCACGTCGTGCGAGGTCTTTCCCGCGGGCTTGTCGATGAGCAGGATGCCGCCTGTGCCCGGCACGGGTCCGCTCAGGCCTCAGGCGGGGGCGAGCTGTGCGCAGATCGCCCCACGCAGAAAGGCCACGAGATCGCCGTGGGACAACGAAGTGGTGAACCCGGCGGCCTGGCGATGGCCGCCTCCGCCCTGTTCGCGGGCGATCGCCGAGACGTCGACGCTGCCGTCGGTGGCGCGCAGCGAGACCTTGGCGCGGCGCGCGGCCGGCCCGCCGGTCTCGCTGTCGAGCAGCTCGCGCGCCAGCACGGCAACCTTCGTGCCGCGCACGGAGCGCAGGTGGTCGACCACGCCCTCCGAGTAGGACTCCTCCGCGCCGGCCAACGCGTAGTCCTCGCGGGTGAGCCGCGTCAGCGTGAGGCGCCCGTCGTCGTGGCGCTCGACCGCGTCCAGCGCGCGCCCCAGCAGGGCGAGCTTGCCGTAGGGCATCTCCTCGTACAGACGCCGGTAGATCCCCTGCACGTCCACGCCCGCGTCGATCAGCTCGGCGGCCATCACGTGCGCGCGGATGCCGGTGTTCTCGTACATGAACCGGCCGGTGTCGGTGACCAGCCCGATGTAGAGCGCATCGGCCACGGCGGGGGTGGGAGCGACGCCCAGGTCCCTCATCAGGTCCCACACGATCTCGGCGGTGCAGGAAGCGTCGGGCACCACGTGGTTGATGGTGCCAAAGCGCGTGTTGTCGTGGTGATGGTCGATGTTCAGCAGCGCCTTGCCCTCCTGCAGGGCGGCGATCGGGTTGCGATCGATGTTGCCGCAGTCGAGGAACACCACGCAGCGCTCGCCCAGGTCGGCAGGCGGTTGGTGGACGAGACCGCGCAACTCGAGGAACGAGTACTCGTAGGGCAGCGGGAACTCGTCGGCGGCCACGTAGAGCGCCACGTCCTTGCCCAGCGAGCTGAGCGCCCCCTCCATGGCCACCAGCGAGCCCAGCGCGTCGCCGTCGGGGGCGACGTGGGTGAGCAGCAGGAAGCGCTCGGCCTCGCCCAGGTGACGCAGGACCTCGGCGCGGTCGTCAAGCGTCATCGTCGAGCAGCTCCTCCAGGCGGGCCGCGCGGCGCACCGTGTCATCGTCGACGAAGCGCAGCGCGGGCGTGCGCTTGAGGCGCAGCTCGGCGTTGATGCGCCGCTGCAGGAATCCGTGCGCGGAGGTCAGCCCCTGGAGCGTGGCGGCACGCTCGGGCTCGTCGCCCAGCACGCTGACGTGCACGCGGGCATGACGGAGGTCGGGGCTGGTCGAGACGTCGGTCACGGTCACGAAGCCGATGCGGGGATCCTTCAGCCCCTGGGCCAGGGCGTCGCTGAGCACCTCGCGGATGGCTTCGTCCACCCGCCGCATGCGGCCGCCCCTCATCCTACGTCCTCGAAGGAGAGGATCGAGCGGTGGGTGGCGACACCGTCGGGGAAGCGCTCATCGAGGAAGCGCTCGACGCGGTCGACCGCGGCCTCCAGGCGTCCCAGGTGGCCACCGGTCAGCGCGGCGGCCAGCGTGGCGCGCTGCCACAGGTCGTGGTGGTCGACCTCGGCCACCGTGAGCCCGTGGCGCTGATGCAACAACGCCTTCACCGACTGGAGATCCTTGCGCTTGGCCTTGAGGCTGCCGACCTCGGGGAAGTGCAGCTCGACGCGCAGCAGGGCGACGTAGGCGCCCATCAGGGGTGCCGGAGGCGGGGGGCACCCACGGCGCAGCCGTGGGTCCATGGCCGCCAGAGGCGGGCCCCCGGGTCGCGAACGCGACACCTCCTCATCTAGGCCAGGGCGCGCTCGACCTGCCGTGTCTGGAAGACCTCCAGGGCGTCGCCCTCCTTGATGTCCTGGAAGTTGCGCAGCACGATGCCGCACTCGTAGCCGGCGGTGACCTCACGCACGTCCTCGTTGAACCGTCGCAGCGACTCGATCTGACCCTCGTAGACGACCGTGCCGTCGCGCACCAGGCGCGTACGCGCGCCGCGGGTGACGCGCCCGTCGGTCACGTAGGAGCCGGCGATGACGCCGATGCGTGACGCGCGGAAGGTGGCGCGCACCTCGACGCTGCCCAGGGCCTCCTCGACCTCCTCGGGCTCCAGCAGGCCCTGCATGGCCGCGCGCAACTCGTCCAGGGCCTTGTAGATGACCGAGTAGGTACGTATCTCCACCCCCTCGCGCTCAGCGACCGTGCGCGCATCGCCCACCGGACGGACGTTGAAGCCGATGATGACGGCCTCCGACGCGGCGGCCAGCATCACATCGGACTCGTTGATGCCGCCCACCCCGGTGCGGATGATGTTGACGGCGACCTGGTCCTGAGGGAGCTTGGCCACCTCGTCCTCCAGCGCCTCGGCCGAGCCGGCCACATCGGCCTTGACCAGCAGCGCCAGCTCCTTCATCTCTCCGGTCTGGGCGCGCTTGAAGACATCCTCCAGCGACAGCTTGCGCCCCGACCGGCGCGCCTGCTGCTCCTGCTTGAGGCGCAGGGAGCGCTCCTCGGCCAGTTGACGCGCGCGTCGATCGTTCTCGACCACGCGGACGGTCTCGCCCGCCTCGGGCACGCCGTCGAAGCCCAGCACCTCGACCGGGTCGCCGGGCGCCGCCTGCGTGACCCGCGAGCCGATGAAGTCGTGCATCGCGCGCACGCGGCCCCAGTGGGAGCCCGCGGCCAGCGCATCGCCGACCTTGAGCGTGCCGCGCTGAACGAGCAGCGTCACGACGGGGCCGCGCCCAGGGTCGAGCTTGGACTCGACGACCACGCCCGAGGCCTCGGTCCGGGGATTGGCCCTCAGGTCCTCCAGCTCGGCGACGACCTGAATGGTCTCCAGGAGGTCGTCCAGGCCCTGCCGGGTGCGCGCGGAGACGTCCACGAACTCGGTGTCCCCGCCCCACTCGGCCGGCTGCAGGGCGCGCTGGGTCATCTCGGTGCGCACGCGGTTGAGGTCGGCGCCCTCCTTGTCGATCTTGTTGACCGCCACGATGATCGGCACCTCGGCCGCCTTGGCGTGGTCGATCGCCTCGTCGGTCTGGGGCTTCACGCCGTCGTCGGCGGCCACCACGATCACCACGATGTCGGTGACCTGGGCGCCGCGGGCGCGCATGGCCGTGAAGGCCTGGTGACCCGGCGTGTCCAGGAAGGTGACCAGCTTGTCGTTGTGGTGGACCTGATAGGCCCCGATGTGCTGGGTGATGCCCCCGGCCTCGCCTTCGGCGACCTCCGTCTCACGGATGGCGTCAAGCAGCGATGTCTTGCCGTGATCGACGTGGCCCATGATGGTCACCACGGGCGGACGCGGCGCGAGGTCCTCGTCGGCGTCATCGTAGGCGGGCTCGGGCTCGACCTCCTCGGACGCGTGGACGATCTCCACCTGGCGGCCGAACTCCTGGGCCAGAACGCCGATGGCATCGTCGGACAGCGTCTGGGTGAGCGTGGCCATCTCGCCCATGGTCATGAGCTTCTTGATGACCTCGGGGACGGCGACGCCGAAGTACTCGGCCACGTCCTTGACCGTCGACCCGGAGTTGATGCGCACCAGGTCGGTGGCCGACTGGGCGGCGGTGTCCAGCGGTGCGATGGTGTCGTTGTAGGTGCCGCGCCGGCGCCGGCCACGGCGCTGGCGGCGCGGTGGACCCTGGGGCGGGCCGCCTCCGGGGCCGCCCGCGCGACGGGAGGCCTGGGAGTCGATCACAACACGTCGGCGGCCGCCGGGGCCCGCACCGGGCGCGCGCTCGCCGCGCAGGTCGCCGCGATTGGGGCGCGCCTGGCGGCTCTTGCGCTCGCCCTGGGCGCCGTCGCCCTGCCCGTCGGTCTGTGCCTGCTGGGCCTGACGGGCTGCCTGGGCCTCCCGGGCGGCCTGACGTGCCGCCTCGGCGTCGCGCCCGCCGTTGCGTAGGGCGGCGTCGGCCTCCTGGGCGTCGACGGCCGAGGCCGAGGCCTTGACCTCGATCCCGGCCGCCTTCAGCTTGGTCATGACCTCCGAGGAGGACATGTCGTACTCGCGGGCGAGCTCGTGGACGCGCTTCTTGGCCATCGGGCGCCTAGTTTAGGAGAGATCCCCGGGAGGGCCGCCTTCGGGGGTCAACATCGACCCCGGGAGGCACCCCTCATCAGGGGCGGCCACGGGCCGGCGGAAGGCACGCGGGTACGCGCGCCGGCGCACCGCCTCAGCGTGGCACGCCGGCCCGCAGACGTAGGCGCCGCGCCCGGGCCTCGTGGCCGCGGGGTCGAGGACGACCTCGCCGCCGGCGTCGACGGCGAGGCGGTTCAGCTCGTGCTTGGGCCTCACGCGGCGGCAGGCCACGCAGCGGCGGTGGGGGGTGTGGGCGCGGCCGGAGCCCGGAGGGTCAGTGACGCTCATCGGACGGCTGGGCCTCCAGCTCACCGTCGGCCTGGGCCGCCGACGGGTCGGGCTCCAGCTGGTCCTCGCCGACGGGCTCGCCGGCCGCGGCCTCCTCGCCGGCGGGCACCTCGCCCTCCACGGCACTCGGGCCGCCGACGACCTCGGGCTCCTCCTCCCCGGCCCCCGCGCCCCGGCCGGCGGACTCGGCCCGGGAGATGATCTCGGCCAGATCGGCGTTGGGCGTCTCGCGATCGGCCAGCGCGGAGATCTCGTCGGGCCGCAACGGAGAGAGCACGGTGACCGAGTTGGTGGGGAAGCGCTGCAGCGCCTGATGGGCGTCCAGGCCGCAGTAGGGCGAGCCCGGCAACGAAGCGTTGGGGCAGCGTCGCCCGTTGGACAGCACGGCGGCGCAGCGCCCCGAGCTCTCCTCCTCCTCGTAATCCTCCTCGGCCTCCTCATCGGCGAACTCGGTCTCGCTCTTGATGTCGATCCGCCAGCCGGTCAGGCGCGCGGCCAGCCGCGCGTTCTGACCCTCGCGGCCTATGGCCAGCGAGAGCTGGTCGTCGGGGACGATGACCGTGGCCTGCTTGCCGTCGTCGTCGACGTGCACCTCGCGCACGCGGGCGGGACTGAGCGCCTTGGCCACAAAGCGCGCGGGCTCGTCGTTGTAGGGGATGATGTCGATCTTCTCGCCGCGCAGCTCGGAGACGACCATGCGCACACGCGAGCCGCGCGGACCCACGCAGGCGCCCACCGGGTCGACGCCGTCGGCGTAAGAGACGACCGCGATCTTGGAGCGGTAACCGGGCTCGCGCGCCACGTTGGCGATCTCCACCAAGCCGTCGGCGATCTCGGGCACCTCGAGCTCGAAGAGCTGCTTGATCAGCTCGGGGTCGCGGCGCGAGACGATGATCGACGGCCCCTTGGTGGAGGGCGAGACGTCCTTGATGACCGCTCGGATGCGCTGGGAATGGTCGTAGCGCTCACCGTCGACCTGCTCGGACTTGGGCAGCAGCGCCTCGACGCGCTCGCGAAGCTGGACGAGGGTGTAGCGCGAGTCCTTCTGCTGCACGATGCCGGTGATCAGCTCGCCCACGCGGTCGCGGTACTCCTCGTACATCATGTCGCGCTCGGCCTCGCGGATGCGCTGCAGGATCACCTGCTTGGCCGTCTGGGCCGCGATACGCCCGAAGTCTCCCGGGGTGACGTCCTGCTCGTCGATCTGGTCGCGGTACTGGGCGAACTTGGCCGGGTCGATCTCCGGGTCCTGGGGCTCGACCATCTCGCCCGTCTCGGGGTCGTACGTCGTCCCCTCGTCGATCGTCTCGACGATGAGGTGCGCCTCGAGGCGCTCGGGGATGATCAGCTCGATGACGCGGAAGTCGGCCGTCTCGGGATCGAGCTCGACGCGGGCGTACTTCGCGCTGTCGGGCTGCTTCTTGTAGGCCGACAGCAGCGCGTCCTCGAGCGCCAGCCGGAGCTTCTCGGGAGCGATGCCCTTCTCCCGGCCGAGAACGTTCATCGCATCAAGGATCTCGCGTGACATATGGCTACTCCTCGATGAGGTTGGATCGATGGATCTCGGCGTACGGGATCGCGACGAGGGTGGGCGGGTTCCGGTCAACGGCGATCGTCACGGCGTCGTCCGACGCGCCGACGAGCTCGCCGGTGAACGACTTGTGTCCGTCGACGGCATCTCTCGTACGAACCCGCGCGCGGCGGCCGAGGTAGCGGTGAAAGTGCTGTGGCTTGGAGAGCGGGCGCTCGATTCCCGGCGAGGAGACCTCGAGCGCGTAGCGCTCGCGCACCTCCGGGAGCGCCTTCGTGACGCGCTCGCACAGTGCGAGCGGGACGCCTTCGGGATGGTCGATGAACACGCGCAGCGTCGAGCCGCCGACGATCTCTGCGAGCAGCACCTCGACTTCGGGCTCGCTGGCTGCGAGCCGGGCCTCGATATCTGTCTGGATGGTGCTCACTGCAAACCTCCTCACGACCACAAAAAAAGCGGGCGAGCGCCCACTTCCGGTACGGCCTCCGGCCCGAAGCCGGAGCGAAAGCTGTCGCTCGAGGATAGCACCGGCCACCGAAGTTCCGGCCCTCGTATGAGAGACCCTGCGCGCGCGAGGCGGCGCCTCTCAGCGGGCACCGGACCCGCAAGCGGGCACGCGCCGCCGACGTTCGTGAACAGCATCATTG
>DASZCY010000039.1:0-2513 GCA_035942615.1 Solirubrobacteraceae bacterium
GCCCAGGCCTTCATGTCGCTGGAGGACATGTTCCCCGGGCGGGTGTTCCTGGGCGTGGGCTCGGGCGAGGCGCTCAACGAGACACCGCTGGGCATCGATTGGCCCCAGCCTGGCGAGAAGCTCGAGCGCTTCTCCGCGGGCCTGGAGGCCATCACGCGCCTGTGGGACGGCGACACCGTGAACATGGACGCGGGGTGGTTTCGCCTCAAGGAGGCCAAGCTCTACACCCGGACGCGTACACGCCCCAAGCTCTACGTGTCGGCCTTCGGGCCCCAGGCGGCGCGGATCGCCGGGCGCTTCGGCGACGGGCTGTGGACGCTCGGGGATCCCGACTCGGCCCCCGAGATCATCGACGCCTACCACGCCGCATGCTCCGAATACGGCCGCGAGGCCGGCCCCGTGCTCCTGCATACCGGCTTCGCGTGGGCCGAGGCCCGCTCGGAGGTCATCGACGGCGCGCGCAAGTGGAAGCCCACCCAGCTGCCCGAGGCCTATCGCGAAGACCTCTCCGACCCGGCCGAGATGGTGCGCATGGCCGACGAGCGCATGAGCGACGAGCAGTTCGCCACGGAGGGCTTCATCATCTCGGCCGACACCGACGAGCACGTGGAGCGCATCCGCGAGCTCGAGGCCATCGGCGCCGACGTGGTCTCCCTGCAGCTCATCGGTGGCGCCGACCCCCTCGGCTCGATCCGCACCTATGGCGAGAGCGTGCTGCCGGCGCTGCGGGGCGCGCGGGTTTGACCGGCTCGCCTCGTGCCGCCAGACGGCGGCCTGGGCGGGCGGGAGGTCGGTGAACAGGTGCCGGTGCTGGGGCTCCGTTAGGTCAGAACAGCCCGAGCTGCTCGTCGTCGTTCCCCGAACGCGGCTTGTCGGGCGAGGGCACCGCGCGGGGCGGCTCGGGCTCCTCGGCGACAGGCGGCTGCGGCGGGTCGTCGGGCTCGGGCTGCTCGGGCACGGCCATGGCCAGCAACTCGGGCAGCTTGGCCATGTCGGCGCGCAGCGTGTCGAGCATGGAGCGTGTGTAGAGCGCGGCCGCGGGATGGAAGATCGGCACCAGCCGCACGGCACGGCGGCCGATCACGCGGACCTCGGCCTGGCCGTGCACCTTCGTGATGCCGGTGTTGTCGCCGCGCAGGAGCTTCGTCGCGAAGTTGCCCAGCGTGCAGATCACCTTGGGCTCGACCAGCTCGATCTTGCGCATCAGGTAGTCCTGGCAGTTCTCGATCTCCACCGGGTGGGGATCGCGGTTGCCGGGAGGGCGACAGTTGTGGACGACGCCGCCCGCGGTGACGAAGTTGTGGGTTCCCTCCACGTCGATGCAGAAGAACGTGGTGTCGGCGCGTGGCCGATCGGTCACGTCCTGGACGTCGACGGCGTCGAAGAGCACCTCGGCCGGGCCAGGGCTCAGGCGACTGGGGTCGAACGGTCGGGTGGTCTCGACGTCGGGATGCAGCTTGTAGCGCATGGACGGCGGCACATACGGCGCGATGCGCTCGGACAGCCGGCGTGTCGTCTCAACGTCGAAGTACAGGCGGCTCCGGCTGGCCTTGGCGGGAAGCCCGAGCCGCCGGAGCCCCTCGAGCAAGATCTGGAGGTCAACGTCCGAGAAGCAGTTGGTGGCTATCTCCGCCAGCGGCTGGCGCGGTGGCCGAACGCGCAGGTAGCCATCGTCCAGAAACCAGAAGGCGAGCATCCGCTCGTTGAGCCCGGAGCGCAGCCACGCGGGCACGACCTTGTGCGGGCGGTAGAAGTCTCCTCGGAGCACGCCCAGTGCCCGGTGCGCCAGCGTGCGGATCTGCACGGTGTCGTACACGCGCTCGGCGCCGGCCGCCGAGGCCACCTGGAGCCGCTGCATGCGCGGCTGGAGCTCAGCGAGCAGGTTAGCCTTGAACGACGCGTAGGCCGCCTGCCGAGCTGCATGCGACATGGTGAGGCAAGCCGACTGACGGGGGATCGAGGCATCGCCCAGCAGAGAGCCGCACACGACGTCACGCTCAAGTGTGCTCAGGCCTTGTCCCGTCGCGACGCGGTCGCCGCCGCGCAGCTCCGCCGCTGTTACGTAGCCTCGCTCGGTGAGGACCCGATGGTCCCCAGTGAGCTCGATGCCCACCTGGTGGCTTCCGGTCACCTTGGCGTTCCGGTAGGTCAGATGGTGCACACTGCGCCCGCCGAGCGGCGTCGCGTGCCAGCCGGTCACCCGCCGGCGCACGAGCCGGCCGTCCTGGTCGACGGACATGACATCGCCCTGGTAGCGCGAGCGAACCAGCCGGCCGATGCGCTCCCAAGAGCCATCGCCGAGCTGGACCGGAGCGCTGTACCTCAGGCAATTGAGCGTGTTGGTGATGAATACGTCGCCACGCTCGAGGTCCACCTCCTCCAGGAGCTGGTCGAGGAGCTTGCCGGCCTGGCCGACGAAGGGGACGCCCTTGAGGTCCTCGTTCTTGCCGGGCGCCTCGCCGACGAACATGAGGTCGGCGTCGGCGTTGCCCGAGCCGAAGACGACGGTGGTG
>DASZCY010000040.1:0-4003 GCA_035942615.1 Solirubrobacteraceae bacterium
TCGATGCTCTACCTCGACTACTCACGCAAGGCGGGCGAGTGGGTGCCCAACGAGTTCGGCGGCCGCGAGGACCTCGAAGCGGTCGAATTTCTCAAGGAGCTCAACGAGGTGCTGCACCGCGAGGAGGCCGGCATCGTCTCCGCGGCCGAGGAGTCGACGGCCTGGCCGGGCGTGTCGCGCCCGCCGTACCTCGGCGGCCTGGGCTTCGGCTTCAAGTGGAACATGGGCTGGATGCACGACACGCTGGGCTACTTCGCCCAGGAGCCGATCCATCGCCGCTTCCACCACCACGCCCTGACCTTCAGCCTGGTCTACGCCTTCAGCGAGAACTACATCCTGCCCCTGTCCCACGACGAGGTCGTGCACGGCAAGGGCTCGCTGGTCAACAAGATGCCCGGCGAGCGTGAACAGCAGCTGGCCAACCTGCGTGCGCTGTACGGGCTCATGTGGGCCCACCCCGGCAAGCAACTGCTGTTCATGGGCGGCGAGTTCGCCCAGCAGCGCGAGTGGAACCACAACCAGTCGCTGGACTGGCACCTGCTCGAGGATCGCGGCCACGCCGGTGTGCAGGCGCTCGTGCGCGACCTCAACCACGCCTACCGCGCCCAGCCGGCGCTGTGGCAGCGCGACGGGGACCCCGAGGCCTTCGGGTGGCTGGACCCCAACGACGCCGAGGGCAACACCTTGGCCTTCGCACGCTGGTCGGACGGCGGCGACCAGGTCGCCGTCTGCCTGCTCAACCTCGCTCCGGTCGTGCGCCACGCCCACCGCGTCGGGCTGCCTCGTGCGGGGCGCTGGACCGAGTTGATCAACACCGACGCGCAGGAGTACGGCGGCACGGGCGTGACCAACGACGGCGGCCTGGAGACCGAGCCGGTGGCATGGCACGAGCAGGCGCAGTCGGCCAAGGTCCGCCTGCCGCCCCTGAGCGCGGTGTGGCTGGTGCCCGAGCGCCAGGGGGACTAGAGCGACACGACAGGCTGGCGCCGGGGAGCGTCGCCCGAGGGCAGCCAGACCGCAGGCCGGACGTCAGGGCGTGAGCTGGCGGAGGCGGTCGCGCACCCGGTCGACGCTGTCGCGCAGGTCGGACGGAACCGTGTCGCGCAGGGTGTCGATCTCGTCTCGCAGGCGCGCGAGCTCCTGGCGGGCGATCTGGCGGAGCTGGTCTTCGTCGATCCCCTGCTCGGTCAGGCCAAGGCGCAGACGCTCCGCGGCCACCGCGGTGCGCTCGTTGAGCCTGAGAAGCCCGAGGCCCGCCACGGAGCCGGGCTCCTGCTCAAACCGCTGGCGGCCCCCCTCCACCGGCTGCTCGAGCTGCGCGTTGAGCGCGCGGGCGCGCTCCTGCGCGCGGTCGAGCTCCTCGAGGACCTCGGCCTCGGGGTCCTCGACCAAGCGGCGCGCGGCCCGAGCCACGATCTCAGCAGCCGCCGCGCTCTCGCGGACGAGCTCCTCGCCGGTTGATTGTTCGCCGGCCAGCGCGGCCGACGGCGGCTGGGCCTGCTCGGCGGGAGGCTGCCCCCCGCCCGGCGGCCGCTGAGCCTGAGGAGCCTGCTCCTCCTCGCTACCACACGCGGTGAGCAAGAGGGCTCCGACGGCGAGAAGCGTGGCCAGTCGGGTGGGCATGGTCACACGATGCCAGAAAAGTCGTTGGGGAACGATGCTCAACCGCCGCCCAGCAGCGAGCCGGCGACCCGCTCCACCGTGGTGACCGTCTCGTTGACCAGCTGCTGGACCGGGCCGGACGGGGGCGACGAGGCGGGCGAAGGCGAGGAGGCGGGCGCAGGCGGCGGGCTGGGAGTTGGGCCGCCGGCCGCGCCTCCGCCGGCGGCCGAGGGGCCTCCGCCGCCGCCCACGGGTCCGCCGCCGGAGGGCGCTCCACCGCCACCCGTGCTCCCGCCTCCCGACGGTCCGCGGTCGGAGGGCCCGCCACCGCCCGAGGAACCACCGCCCGAGGAACCTCCGCCGCCCGAGGGGCGATCACCAGAGGGCCGCTCGCCACCGCCCGAGCGGCCAGCGCCCGACGGCCGGTCGCCACCGCCGGAGGGGCCACCGCCGCCCTGAGCGAGCTTCGTGACGGAGCGCTCACCGCCACCGCCGCCGGGGGAGCCACGCTCGGAGCTGAACGGCGCCTGCGAGACGTCGGCGACGAGCGCTCCGCGCAGCCCAGCCCGGGGGTCAGGGGGAGGCCGGCTCTCTGGGGAGGAGGCCAGCAATCCGAAGGAGCGCGTGTCGGGCCGGCCCGAGCCGTCGGCGGCGGGCGGGGGCAGCGCCGGGCCGATGCCCAGGCCCGTCGCACCGTTCGTGACGGGGGCCTGCTCCCCTCCGGGCACGAGCAGGATCAGCGCCCCGGCCAGGGCAGCCAGCGCGACGCCTCCTCCGGCCAGCGGCTGCCAGACCGGCCGGCGCCGGCGCTCGCGCCCCGGGGGGGTGGCGACGGGCTCGGCCTCGGGCTCGAAGGCGACGGTGAGAGGCTCACGCTCCCCGTGGGGTGGCCGTTCGAGGACGGGCTCGGGCTCTGGCACCTCCCGGGTGTGGTACGCCGTCACGGGCTCGGGTGCGCGATCGGGCAGCAGCTCGTGTGTTGCGGCTTGCGTCAGTGCGAGGGCTTCGGCGATCTCCTCGACGCGCAGGCCGAGCTCGTGCAGCACCAGCGCGGTACGCGCGTCGACCTCCGCGGGCGACTGCGTGGTCGCGAACAGCTCGATCCGGTCGCCGGCGGCGTCGCGCACGAGGCGGTGCAGTCGTGCGCGGGTGAGACTCTGGGGCTTCGCCATCCGCTCGCGCAGGGCGTCGGCTCGCGCCTGGTCCAGCGCCTCGCGGGCGTGCTCGGCGTCCTGCACGATGGCCATCGCGGTGCGCTGCAGGTCGTCGGCATGGCGCTCCCACAGGGCGTCGAAGGCCTGGTTCTCCGGCGCACCCGTGATCGCGCGGACGTCGTCGCGGCGCTGAGATCGCGGGCGGAAGCGCATCACCGAGGGCTTATACCGGCTTGGCCTCGCCGCGTCGAGGCCCTACCGCCCCAAGCGCGGCAGCGAGCGGCACCAGATGATCCGCCGGGGAGGTTTGCCGTCACGCTGGATGACCGCGCAGGGAGCGCCCGGGGCCGCGAGGCGTGTCAGGGCTCCTCGTGGGTAGCGTGCCCGGGATGTCCGACGCCGCCCTGCCCTGGGAGCAGCCGCTGGGCGCCACGCCGCTGGAGGACGGCCGCACGCGGTTCCGCGTCTGGGCGCCCCGACCTCACGAGGTCGTGCTGCGCGTGGAGGGCGTCGACCACGAGCTGCACGAGGAGGGTCACGGCGTCCTGGTCGCCGACGTGGAGGCTGGCCACGGCGACAGCTACGCCTACGTGCTGGACGGGCACGCGCTGCCCGACCCGTGCACCCGCCATCAGCCCGAGGGCCTGCGCGGACCCTCGCGCGTGGTCGATCCGGCACGCTTTGCTTGGACTGACGGGGGCTGGCGCGGCGTCCCCCTGGCCGAGCTCGTGCTCTACGAACTGCACGTCGGCACGTTCTCGACGGAGGGCACCTTCCAGGGCGCCATCCCCCACCTGGCGGCCCTGCGCGAGCTCGGCGTGACCGCCATCGAGCTCATGCCCGTGGCCGCGATGCCCGGGGCGCGTGGGTGGGGCTACGACGGCGTCTACCACTGGGCGGTGCACGAGCCCTACGGCGGCCCCGAGGGACTGGCGCGCCTGGTCGACGCGGCCCACGCCGAGGGCCTGGCGGTGTTTCTCGACGTGGTCTACAACCACGTCGGCGCGTCGGGCGACCAGGCGCTGACCGCCTTCGGTCCCTACTTCAGCGACGCCTACGCCACCCCGTGGGGAGAAGCGATCAACTTCGACGACGCCGGCTGCGAGCCCGTGCGCGAGTGGGTCCTTCAGGGTGCAACGAACCTGGTGCACGACCTGCACCTCGACGGCCTGCGCCTGGACGCCATCCACGCCGTCTACGACTCGGGCGCCCGGCCGCTGCTGGCCCAACTGGGCCGCCGCGTGCGA
>DASZCY010000041.1:0-2386 GCA_035942615.1 Solirubrobacteraceae bacterium
GGCGCGGGACGAGGAGGATTTTTAGTGAAGTACGTAGACGAGTTCAGAAACGCGGAGCTTGCGCGGGCGGTGGCGGCGGAGATCGCCTCGGTCGCCGACCCGGACCGACACTACAAGATCATGGAGGTCTGCGGCGGTCACACGCACGCGATCTACAAGCACGGCGTCGAGGACCTGCTGCCGCCGGAGATCGAGCTGGTGCACGGTCCCGGCTGCCCGGTCTGCGTGATCCCGATGGGCCGCCAGGACGACGCGATCGCGCTGGCCGAGCGGCCGGAGGTCATCTTCACCACCTTCGGGGACATGATGCGCGTGCCGGCCTCCAACGGCTCCCTGCTCGACGCCAAGTCGCGTGGCGCCGACGTGCGGATGGTCTACTCGCCGCTCGACGCGCTCAAGATCGCGCGCGACAACCCCGACCGCCACGTGGTGTTCTTCGCGATCGGCTTCGAGACCACCACGCCGTCGACCGCGGTGACGCTGCTGCGCGCCCGCGCGGAGGGGATCCGCAACTTCTCGCTGTTCGCCAACCACGTGACGATCATCCCGGCGATCCGCGCGATCCTCGACTCGCCGGACCTGCGCCTGGACGGGTTCATCGGCCCGGGCCACGTGGCCACCGTCATCGGCACGCGCCCGTTCCGGTTCATCGCGCGGGACTTCGACCGGCCGGTGGTGGTGTCGGGCTTTGAGCCGCTCGACGTCCTCCAGGGCGTCTACCAGGTGCTCTCGCAGCTGCGCGAGGGCCGCTCCGAGGTGGAGAACCAGTACAGCCGCGTGGTGCGCGACGCGGGCAACCCCGCCGCGCTGAGGTCGATCGGCCAGACCATGGAGTTGCGCACCACGTTCGAGTGGCGCGGGCTGGGCTTCATCTCCCAGAGCGCGCTGAAACTGCGCGAGGAGTTCGCCGACTGGGATGCCGAGGCCCGCTTCGGCGTGCCCGGCGTGCGCGTCGCCGACCCCAAGGCGTGCCAGTGCGGCGAGGTGCTCAAGGGCGTCATCAAGCCCTGGCAGTGCAAGGTGTTCGGCACCGCGTGCACGCCCGAGCACCCGATCGGGACCTGCATGGTCTCCAACGAGGGGGCGTGCGCCGCGTACTACAACTACGGTCGCTACGCTGGCCGGCGGCGGCGCGAAGAGGAGCCCGCGCCGGCATGAGCAACTTCTCGACACGCACCGAGGAGGAGGTGCTCGATGCGATCGAGCGCCGTCGCCGCCGTCCCGTGCGCAAGCTCCTCGACGAGCGCATCACGCTCTCCCACGGCGCCGGGGGCAAGGCTACGCACACGCTCGTCGAGGCCCTCTTCCTGGCCGAGCTGCGCAACCCCATGCTGGAGTCGCTGGCCGACAGCGCGGTCTTCGAGGCGGGTTCGAACGGCGTCCGCGGCCCTCGGCTGGCCTTCTCGACGGACTCCTCCGTGGTGTCGCCGCTGTTCTTTCCCGGGGGGAACATCGGCGAGCTGGCCGTCAACGGCACGGTCAACGACCTCGCGATGGCCGGAGCCCGGCCGCTCCATCTCTCCGCGGGGTTCATCCTCGAGGAGGGCTTCCCCGTCGCCGACCTGCAGCGGAGCGTCGCCTCGATGGCCGCCGCCGCGCGCGCGGCCGGCGTCACGGTGGTCACGGGTGACACCAAGGTCGTCGAGCGGGGCAAGGCCGACGGGCTGTACATCAACACCGCCGGCGTGGGCTTGCTCGAGCGTGAGCTCGATCTCTCCCCCGCGGCGGTGCGCCCCGGCGACCAGGTGCTGGTCTCGGGGACGATCGGCGACCACGGCACCGCGATCATGATCGCCCGCGGCGACCTCGATCTCGAGGTCGACCTGCGCAGCGACACCGCGCCGCTGGCGGGGATCACCGCCGCTCTGCTCGACGCCGTCGGTCCCGGCGTTCGCTGCCTGCGCGACCCCACCCGCGGCGGCCTGGCCACCGTGCTCGCCGAGATCGCCCTCTCGACCGAGCTGTCCATCGTGATCGACGAGCCGGCGCTTCCGATCACCCCCACCGTGCACGGCGCCTGCGAGATCCTGGGCCTCTACCCGCTCTACATCGCCAACGAGGGCAAGTTGGCCGCGATCGTCGCCCCCGAGGCCGCCGACGCCGCGCTCGCCGCGCTGCGCTCCCACCCGCTGGGCCAGGACGCGGCGATCGTCGCCGAGGTGCGCGAGGAGCCGCCGGGCCTCGTGCTGCTCGAGACGGCCATCGGCGGCAGCCGCGTCGTCGACATGCTCGCCGGCGACCCGCTGCCGCGGATCTGCTGAATGGCCTCCCAGGCCCCCGCCAAGCCGCAGTTCTGCCCCTACTGTGGCTCACCGGTGCCCTACGAGGGCCATGGGCACCAGCCGCGCTACGCGTCGCTGGCCAACGAGGCGCGGGCGCGGGGCGA
>DASZCY010000042.1:0-1521 GCA_035942615.1 Solirubrobacteraceae bacterium
TCCACCGACTCACCGGCGATCTCGGCGCCCCCGAGCGCCTTGGCGTACCGGGACTCGATCTTGTCGCGGACCTCGTCGAAGGTGGGGACGTCCTGGCCGACGGTCTCGCTGAGCGAGGCCATGGCCCGGTTCATCTGCTCCTGCATCTTGGCCTGGTCGAGCTGGCCCATGAGCTTCTGCTTCTCGGACAGCTTCTTCTGCATGACCATGGAGTTCTGCTGGACCGCGGCCTTGGCCTGCTGGGCGGCCTGGGTGGACTGCAGGAGGAGCTGCTTGAGGCTCTCCGTCTCCTTCTCGGTGGCGATGAGGCGGTTGGCGTAGGCCTCGGCGGCCGAGGTGTAGTCGAGCGCCTTGGTGGAGTCGCCCCGGCGGGTCGCCTCGTCGGCCATCTGCACCGCCTGGCGGGCCGAGGCGTTGAGCTTGCCCATCTCCTCCATCGCCCGGTTCAGCCGCATCTCGGTCTGCTTCTGGTTGGCGACCACGTTGGCCGCCTGCTCGATGAGCCGCCGGTGCTGGTCCTGGGCCTCGGTGATGGCCTGCTCCAGTTGCACTTTCGGGTCGGCGACCTCGTTGAACTTGCCGGTGAGAGCAGCGGTCAGGTATCGCCATGCACGCTGGAGCAGTTTTCCCATGGTCGCGAGGATAGTGAGGGTGGCGGCGCCTCGATACCATCGGGGTGACGGACAACGTGCACATCCAGTTCAACGCCTCCGAGCGCTCGAGCCTCGGCGTGGAAGTCGAGCTCGAGATCGTCGACCGCCGGAGCCGGCAGCTGGCCAGCGCGGCCACGTCCATCCTCGACGAGCTGGGCGCCGGGCATCCGGGGGACGAACACCCCAAGGCCAAGCACGAGCTCCTCGAGTGCACCGTGGAGATCATCACCGGCATCTGCACCACCGTGGCCGAGGCCCGCGACGACCTCGGGACCACTCTCAAGGAGGTGGGTGCCGCCGCCGAACGCAGGGGCCTGGCCCTGCTGTGCTCGGGGACCCATCCCTTCTCGGACTGGCATGAGCAGCAGGTCAGCCCCGACCCCCGCTACGCCCGGCTGATGGAGGAGATGCAGTGGACGGCCCGGAGGATGCAGATCTTCGGCGTCCACTTCCACGTGGGCGTCCGCTCGGCCGAGAAGTCCATCGCCATCGCCAACGCCCTCACCGCCTACATCCCCCACTTCCTCGCCTTGTCGGCCTCGAGCCCGTTCTGGCAGGGCCGTGACACAGGCCTGGCCTCGTGCCGCAGCAAGGTGTTCGAGAACCTGCCCACCGCGGGCCTGCCCTACCGCCTCGAGGGCTGGGCGCAGTTCGAGCAGTTCATGGAGACCCTTGTCAACGCCCAGGCCATCACCAGCATCCGCGAGGTGTGGTGGGACATCCGTCCCCACCCCGACTTCGGCACCGTGGAGCTGCGCATCTGCGACGGCATCCCCACCCTGGGCGAGGTCGCCGCGCTGGCCGCCCTGGCCCAGAGCCTGGTCGAGTGGCTCGACACCCTCATCGACCGGGGCTACACCCTTCCCGT
>DASZCY010000043.1:0-17405 GCA_035942615.1 Solirubrobacteraceae bacterium
CCGCGCCAGGCCCGCGCAGCCGCTGCGCGTGAAGGCCTCCACGGCCAGGCGGCGCACCTCGTCGCGCACCCCCGCATCGACGCGGGCGGGAACCACGCGCTCCATGCCTCCCTGCGTGTACTTGGCCTCGAAGTCATACCACCCGCCCGGTAGGAGGATCTCGCCCGGCTCGGAGGCCTGGGCGTGGTGGGTGGGACCCAGGACGGAGCATTCGACCTCGATCCCCGCGCTGGCCGCCTCGACGATGACCGACGGATCGTGGGTGAAGGCCCCCTCCAGGGCGTCGGCCAGCGTCCCCGGGTCGTCCACCCGAGCGATGCCCACCGAGGAGCCCAGCCGCGCGGGCTTGACGAAGACGACGGGACCCATGGCAGCCACCGCGCGGGCCACCGCCTCGGGATCGGACTCCCAGCCGGCCCGCGAGACCGCAGCGTAGGCCACCTGGGGCAATTCCGCGTGCGCGAACAGGTCCTTGGACAGCACCTTGTCCATGCACAGCGCCGAGGCCAGGACCCCCGAGCCCACGTAGGGCACGTCGAGCAGCTCGAGCAGGCCCTGCACCGTCCCGTCCTCGCCGAACGGGCCGTGGAGCACCGGAAAGGCGGCGTCGGTCTCGAGCAGGCCGCGCCCGGGGCGCAACGCCACCTCCTCGCCGGCGCAGCGCCAGCTGCCGTCGCGTCGCAGCTCCACCGCCACCACCTCGTGGCCGGCCTGCTCCAGCCCTTCGCGCACGGAGGCACCGGAGGCCAGGGAGACGTCGTGCTCGGAGGAGCGCCCGCCCGCGAGCACGGCCACCCTCACGGAGCGGCACCGCCGGTGCCTTCCCCGCCCGGACCGCCGCCGCCCGAGCCACCGCCATCGTCCGGGTCACCCCTGCCGCCCGAGTCGCCGCCCTCGCCCGGGTCATCCGAGCCGCCACCCCCGCCGTCGCCCCCGCCATCGGCTTCTGGCTCCGGCTCCGAGTTGTTCAGGCGTCCGACGGTGATCGTCACCGTGGAGCCGGACGGGGCCGTGCCGCCGCTGGGCGACTGCGACTGCACGCGCCCCGCCTGGCTGGCCCTCTCGACGTCGGTCTCCTCGATGGAGACCCGGAAGCCGCGCGCCGAGAGGCGCTGCACCGCGGCCTCCCGGGTCAGCCCGGTCACCCCGGGCACGCTGACCTCCTCGGGCGCCTCGGGCTCGCCGGCCACCGTGATGGTCACCGTGGAGCCGGTCGCGGCCCGCTCGCCGCCGCCGGGCGTCTGGTCGATCACCGTGCCCGGTTCGCTGTCGCTGGGCGCCTCCTGCACGCCGACCTGGAAGCCCGCCGCCTGCAACTCGGAGGTCGCTTGTGCGCGGAGGTCGCCCACCACGGAAGGCACCGCGGCCAGCTCGGGGCCGGAGGAGACCACCATCGTCACGGGCGAGCCGCGGTTGATCTGCGTGCCCGCGTCCGGCCGCGTCTCGATCACGTCGCCGTCCTGCACGCTGGCCGAGGGCGCGTCCTCCTCGCGCACCCGGAAGCCGGCGTCCTGGAGTCTCTCGCGCGCCTCGTCCGCGGATTGGCCGGCCACGTCGGGCACGCTGGCCTCGCCGGGCCCCTGGGAGACGGTCAGGGTGACGGTCGAGCCTTCCTCGGCCCGGGTGCGCGGCCCGGGGTCCTGACCGACGACCTCGCCGCTGGGCTCGAACGATTGCCGCCGGGTGACGTCGACGTCGAAGCCCACGCCTCGCAGCGCCTGGCTGGCCGGGCCCACGTCGGCGCCCACCACGTCGGGCACCACCACCCGAGCGGGGCCCGTCAGCAGCAGGACGCCCAGCACCACGCCGGCCACCAGCAGCCCAGCCACCACCGCCCAAGGCCAGCGCCGGCGCCGCGGTGCCGCCGCCACCTCCCCCTCCTCGGCGGGGAGGACGGGCGGGGGCACAAAGGCCGTGGTGCCGGTGCCCACCGGTGCCGAGCCGTCCATCAGGCTGCGCACGGTCTCCAGCGTGGCGATGAACTCGTCGGCATCCTGGAAGCGCCGCGCGGGGTCCTTCTCCAGCGCGCGCAGGACGACGCCCTCGAGCTCGGGTGGCACCGCCGCGTTGAGCTCGGAGGGTGGCACGGGCACCTCGTTGACCTGCTTGAGCGCGATGGTCACCGCGCTCTCGGCCTCGAAGGGCACACGGGCGGTGAGCATCTCGTAGAGGACGATGCCGATCGCGTAGAGGTCGGACTGCGCGGTGACCGAATAACCCTGGGCCTGCTCGGGGGACAGGTACTGGGCGGTGCCCATGATGGAGCCGGTCTGGGTCATGTCCGACGCGCCCGCCTTGGCGATCCCGAAGTCGGTGACCTTGGCACGGTCCTCGTCGTCGAGGATGACGTTGTGGGGCTTGAGATCGCGGTGGATGATCCCGCGGCGGTGGGCGAAGCGTGCCGCGCGCAGAATCTGGATGATGATGTCCACGGCGCGCAGGGGATCGAGCGGCCCCTCGTCGCGCACGACCTCCTTGAGCGAGCGCCCCTGGAGGTACTCCATGGCGATGTAGTAGGTGTCGTCCCATTCCCCGCGGTCGTAGACGGCCACCACGTGCTGATGCTGCAGGCCGGCGGCGCTCTGGGCCTCGCGGCGGAAGCGCTCGACGAACTCCTGGTCAGCGGTGAAGCGCCGGTGCAGGACCTTGACCGCGACCTTGCGTCCCAGCTGGAGGTCCTCGGCCACCCAGACGTCGGCCATGCCGCCCGCCCCGAGCTTGTCGATGACCTGGTAGCGCCCGTCGATGACCGTGTCGGCGGAGATCTCGCGCATCAGCCCAGCAGGCTCTCCAGCACCGCGCGGGCGATCGGCGCGGCCACCTGGCCACCCTGGCCCCCTACCGCGCGCTCGACGGTCACCGCGATGGCCACCTCGGGGTCCTCCGAGGGCGCGAAGGCAATGAACCACAGCTGGTTGATGTTGTTCTGGATGTCGATCTCGGCGGTGCCCGTCTTGCCGGCCACGTTGGTGCCCTGCAGCGTGGCCGCCGTGCCCGAGCCGGACTGCACGACGTTGCGCATCATCTGGGTCACCTGATCGGAGGTCTCACGCGACATCACGCGGCGCACGCGCTCCGGCTCCACATCCTCCACGGTGCGCCCGTCGCGGTCGACGACGCGCCGCGTGATCCGCGGCTCCATGAGCACGCCGTCGTTGCCCACCGCCGAGGCGACCATCGCCATCTGCAGGGGGGTGGTCAGCAGGCCGGCCTGGCCGATGGCGATGCGGGCGAGGTCGAGGTTTTCCTCGGAGGGCCGGACCGGCTCGCCGTCCTCGCCGAAGACGCCGGAGGCGTTCACCTGCGCCCGGGGGAGGTCGATCGGCGGTCGCTCGTAGAGGCCGAAGCGCTCCATGTACTCGGTCATGGTGTCGCCGCCCAACTGCTCGCCGACCCTTGCCCACACGGTGTTGACGGACTGCGTCAGCGCCTGGGTGAGGGTGACCGGACCAAAGCTCTGACCGCCGAAGTTGTTCAGCGGCGTCGCCGAGAAGATCTGCGGAGAGCTGCCGTCCAGGGTGCTGTCCGGCGTAAACCGGCCGGAGTCGATGGCCGCCACCGCGGTCACCACCTTGAACGTCGAGCCCGGCGGGTAGAGCGACTGCGTGGCGCGGTTGACCAGCGGCGAATTGTCCTCGTCAGTGGACAGCCGCGTGAACACCCCCTCGTCCTCCAAAGAGCCCGGGTCGAAGCCCGGCACGCTGGCCATCACCCGTACGCGTCCCGTGTCGGGCTCCATGGCCACCACCGCGCCCTTGCGCCCACCCAATTGCTGCAGGGCAACACGCTGGGCCTCGAGGTCGAGGTTGAGCGCCACGTCGTCGCCCGCCTCGGCGCCGCCCGCGCCCGCGATCTGGTCGAAGAGGGAGCCCAGGCCCTCGCCCTGGCCGCTCAGCGGGTCGTCGCGGAAGCGCTCGGTTCCCGCGCTGCCGATGCCCAACGGGTAGTAGTAGCCAAGCGCGTGGGAGATCGCCTCGGCCTGCGGCGCGTACTCGCGCTGGAAGGCGTTGTCGCCGAAGGGAACCGAGCGCGCCACCGTGGTGTCTCCGGCGCGGATGTCGCCGCGTTCGACTTCGAGGCCCCGCAGCAGCTCACGCGCGTTGAGCGGATTGTCCTGGGCCTCCTCGGCGCGCACCACCGTCCACCACGAGGTGGCGCCCACCAGCCCGGCGAAGAGGATCAGCACACCGACGAAGAGGCGGGTGATCGGTGCGTTCACCGCGCCGCCTTCGCGTCGGACCGGGCGCGTTCGGAGACCATGAGCAGCAGGGCGAGCAGCAGGAAGTTGGCCACGATCGACGAGCCCCCGTAGGAGACAAAGGGCAGCGTCACCCCGGTGAGGGGGATCAGGTTGGTCACGCCGCCCACGATCACGAAGACCTGCAGGGCGAAGACCGCCGTCAGCCCGGTCGCCAGCAGCTTGGAGAAGGAGTCGCCGGCCATCAGCGCCGTCTTGAACCCGCGCTCGCAGATCAGCAGGTAGATGCACAGCAGGGCCACCGCGCCGAACAGCCCGACCTCGTTGGTGATCACCGCATAGATGAGGTCAGTCTCGGCCACCGGCAGGAGCTGCGTTCCCTCGGGGGTGCGCAGCAGGGACTGGCCGAAGCCCGCGCCGAACAGCCCGCCGTCGGCTTGGGCGAAGAGGGCCTGGGCGATCTGGTAGGAGCCCCCCTCCTGCTCGTAGAGCGTGCGGTCGAAGGGGTTCTGCCAGGTGGCGATGCGGCCCTGCACGTGATCGACCGTGGAGGTGAAGAACCACGTGCCACCCGCGAACAGGGCCAGGCCGATGGCCGCGAACGAGAAGCGGTTGGTGGCCACGTAGATCAGGGCGAGGAAGCCGCCGAAGAACATCAGCGAAGAGCCCAGGTCGCGGATGAACACCAGCAGCAGCATGGCCAGGCCCCAGATGACCAGCAGGGGGCCGAGGTGCTTGAGCGAGGGCAGCTCGATCCCCGCGATGCGCCGCCCGCCCTGCACCAGCATCTGGCGCGTGTCGCGCAGATAGGAGGCCAGAAAGACGACGATGGCGATCTTGGCCACCTCGGAGGGCTGGAAGGCAAACGAGCCGAAGCCCACGCCCAGATAGGCACCGTTGACCTGCTGGCCGATCCCGGGCACCCGGGGCAGGAGCAGCAGCGCGAGCCCGGCAAAGGCGATCACGTAGCGATATCGCTCCAGGCGCCGGTGGTCGCGCAGCCAGACGATGGTGGTGGCGAAGACGACCAGACCCACCACGAACCAGGTGGCTTGGTTGCGCGCGAGATCCTCGTCGATGCGAAGGAGCACGACCAGCCCGAAGCAGGCCAGCAGCGCCACGAGCGGGAACAGGAACGGGTCGGCGTTCTTGAGCGTGAGGCGCAGGATCACGTGGCCGGCCAGGCACAGGGCGAGAAAGATCGCACCGTAGGTCAGCGACACGTTGCTCAGGGCGTCGTCGCGGGTGATGAACACGGCGGCAAAGCCCGCCGTCAGCAGCAGGGAGGCGGGCACCAGCGCGAACAGCTCGCGGTTGCGCTCGGTCACCGGGCTCCCAGCTCCCCGGTCTCCAGGGTGCGCATCAGGTCGGCGGCGTCGTCGCGCGAGCGCAGCGTGTGGTCCAGCAGCGTGACGCGACGCGCCCGGGGCAGCGAGCGCACGGGGACGCCGGAGACGTAGCTCTCGCCGTAGAGGTCCATGCCCAGCGGCAGGTCGTAGGGCAGCCCCCGGTACACGGCCACGAAGCCGTCCTCGCTGGCCCCCACGAAGTACACCGAGCCGGCGGCCAGCCAGGCTGCGATCGCTACCGGCACCGCGATGAGAGCAGTCACGATCAGGGCCACGAGCGTCCGGCGCAGGGGCGAGCGGCGAGCGGGCTCCCCGGCCTCCTCCTGCCCGGCCGCGCGAGGCTCGATCCGCCGCGCACGAGCAGCCTCGTCGTCGGCCACGGCCGAGCGCACGGCGTCTGCGGTCAGGTCCTCGGCTCCGGGGCGAGCGCCGACCATCGTGGGCTCCTCGCCGGTCGGAGTCGCGTCGTGCTCGGCCGTGGCACCCTCGGCGGGTGCGGCGCCCACGGCCTCCAGGCGGAAGAGCACGACCGTGACGTTGTCCCGGCCCCCGGCCTCGTTGGCGGCCGCCACCAGGCCGCGCCCGGCTTCCTTGAGCGAGCCGGCGTCGCGCAGCAGCTCCCCGATCTCCCCCTCGGAGACCATGGACGTCAGCCCGTCGCTGCACAGCAGGTACACGTCGCCGGGCTCGGCGGGCCACGTGTGGGAGTCGACCTGGACCTCGGGCTCGGGCCCCAGCGCGCGGGTGATGATGGAGCGCTGGGGGTGGGCGCTGGCCTCCTCGGGCGTGAGCTTGCCCTGGCGCATGAGCTCCTCGACCAGCGAGTGATCCTCGGTCAGGCGCTCGAAGACGCCCTCGCGCAGGCGGTAGGCACGCGAGTCGCCCACATGGGCCACCGCGACATCGTGCTCGCCCACCGCCGCGGCGGTGACGGTGGTGCCCATCCCCTGGCGCGCGCGGTCGCGCTGTGCGAGGGCGTGGATGCGCTCGTTGGCCTCGGTGACCCGCTCGCGCAGCCCCTGCTCGGGGCTCAGCCCGCCCTGGTCGGCCAGCCCGGGCTCGAAGGCCTCGACGGCCAGGCGCGAGGCGATCTCCCCGGCCTGCGCGCCGCCCATCCCGTCGGCCACGACGAACAGCGGGGCGCGCGCGAAGCGCGAGTCCTCGTTGGCGCGCCGCTGGCGTCCCGTGTCGGACAGGTCGAAGCTCTCGGCGACGCGCAGCATCAGGTCTTGAAGATGAACGTGCTGTCTCCGATGCGGATGCGGTCCCCGGCGTGCAACGGCGCCGGGCCCTGCAGCAGCTCCTCGTTGAGGTAGGTGCCGTTGGTCGAACCCAGGTCCTCGAGGATCAGGGTGGAGCCTGAGCGGCTGATCTGGGCGTGGCGCCCGGAGGCGAACGGATCCTCGAGCTTGATCTCCACGTCACCGCGCCCGAGCGTCGCCTCGTCATAGAGGTCGTACTCCATCCCCGAGGAGACGCCCACCACCGAGTCGACCACCAGGCGTGGCATCGCGCCGTTGTCGCCCATCGGGGGCCCCGAGGCGGTGTGCAACCCGGTGGCGTCGGCAGGCACGCTCCCCCCCGAGTCCGACCCGCGCGACCCGCGCCCAGCGCGGCGCAGATCTTTGAGCACGGAGCGCGCCATCCACAGCAGGAACAGGTAGAGGACGCCCAGAAAGGCGAACTTCAGCGCGATGGAGACGGGATCGAGCATGGCGACTACTCCAGCTCGAAGCGGATCTCGGCGGTCCCCAACTCGATGCGGTCGCCGGCCTGCAGCCGGTGACGGTCCTGCACGGCGCGGCCGTTGACGCGCACCCCATTGGTGGAGCCCAGGTCGGAGATCGTGTAGGCGCCGCCGCCATTGCCCTCGCCGCGCAGCTCGGCGTGGCGGCGGGAGACGTTGGCGTCGCCCAGCACCACGTCGCACTCGCGGCTGCGTCCGAGGGTGGCACCGCCGGGCGGCACGGCGAAGCGCTTGCCCTCGGCCAGCAGGATCGCCTTCGGCGTGCGCCTGCCACCGGTCTCCTCCGCCGGCTCGCGCAGACGCTCGGCGGTCGAGTAGATCATGGTGTGACCGTGGTCGCCCTGGACGGGCTCGCGCTCGCCCCCGTCCTGGGCTGCCCCCGTGCGCACCATGCGCGCCTGGATGCCGAACTCCCCCAGCGAGAGACGCTCGTCGGTACGAAACTCGATGTGCGGACGCGAGACCATGGCCAGGCGCTCGCGGCGCGCGTGCTCGAGCAGGTAGGCGGCCAGCTCGCCGATGATTTCGTTCTCGGCGCCTTCATGGCGCTCGCGATCCTCGGGCGAAAGCCAGACGACGTACTCGTTGGGCACGTAGGTGCGCGAGACCGACACGGTCTTGTGCTCCTCCATCTCCTTGATGAGCTTGCGCGCGAGCTCCACCGGACGCACCGCCGAGCGGAACACACGCCCGAAGGTTCCCTCCACCAGTGCGGTCAGCTTGCTCTCGAGATTGCGCAGCACGCTCATGGAGTCGATCCGGTTCGCGGGAACGACCGGCGGGGCCTAGGTTACGTCACCTCCGGCCGCGGACGGCCCGAGCGCCCACGGCGGCCAGTGCGCCCACCACCGCACCGACCGCCACCCCACGAGGCTCGGTGCCGGGCGCCAGGGCCCCGAGTGCGGCGGCCAGCGCGATCGCCCACCCTCCGGCGGCCAGCAGGTCGATCGCCGCGTTCGTGCCACGCACGAGGTACGGAAGCACCGCAGCGGCCAGCGCGAACGCTCCCGCGGCGAGCGCCAATGTCGGGGTGGCCAGGGTCGGCACGACTTCCTGCGCGGTGAGCCTGAGCGAGGCCTGCCACGCATCGCTGGGGGGCAGGTCGCCGGGCGTGCCCAGCAGCAGGCGCTCCTGCACGAGGGCCTCGGCGAGCGCCAGCCACCAGGCCCCCAGCCCGCCCAGCATCGCGCGGCGCAGCGGGGTGCCCGCCTGGCCCGCGGCGGCGGGGAAGGCGGTGGCCGCGCCGACCGCACCGAGCAGCGGAGCAAGCATGGGCAGCGACCACGTCGCGGGGGCGAGCAGGAGCAACGGCGGCACGGGCAGCACCGCCAGCGCCAGGAGCAGCGCCACGCCGGGCAGGGTGGTGGCCAGCCACGCGACGAGCCCGGCCGCGGCGGCCAGCCAGGTCAGTCGCGGCAGCAGCACAGCGGCGGCCGCCACCGCCAGGCCGGCGAGCATCGGCTCGACGGGCGCCGAGGGCCCTAGCAGCGTGACGGCGGCGAGGACCAGGGCGCCCGTGGCCAGCGCACCGGCCGCACGGGCCTGCAGGCCAGTGCGCCGCTGCCGGGGGGCATCCTGGGGAACGGGGGCGACGGTCCAGCGCTCGGCGCGGGCGCCGTCACCCAGATGAGGCTCCTCGCGCCGAGCCCACGCGTCCTCCGGGGAGGCCTCCTCGAAGACGGGCGGGACGATGATCCCCGGCGTGACGTCGGCCAGCGGCAGCGCTCCGTCGAGGTGGTCGCGCAGATCGGCCAGCTGGGCCCGGCGGTGGGGGTCGGCCTCCAGCGCGGCGTCGATGGCGGCCACCGCCCCGCGGGGCAGGTCAGGCCGCGCGCGGGCCAGCGGCGGGACGGGATGGAGGAGGTTGCGCGCGGTGGCGGCGGCGTTATCGCCGCGCACGGGGTTCTCCCCGGCCAGCGCCTCATAGAGCACGAGGGCAAGCGCCCAGACATCGGCGGGCGGGCCGACGCCGCGACCCGCCGCCTGCTCGGGCGCCATATAGGCCAGCGTGCCCACCACGTCGCCCGTACGGGTCAGCGCGTCGGTGCCCACCAGGCGTGCGACGCCGAAGTCGGTCAGCTTGGCCACGCTGCCCGCTTCGGCGGGGCGGTCGGGGCACAGCACGTTGGGAGGCTTGACGTCGCGGTGCACGACGCCGCGGGCGTGGGCATGGGCCAGCGCCTCGCTGAGCGCCACCCCGATCTCGAGCACGTCGCGGTCCGACAGCGCGCCCTGGGCCAGCCGGGCACCCAGCGTGCCACCCTCGACGAGCTCGGAGACGAGCACGTGCGCCTCCTCGTCGCGCCCGGCCTCGAACAGGGCCACAATGCCCGGGTGGGCCAGGCGAGCGGCGGCCATCGCCTCGCGCTCAGCGCGGGCGCCCGCGGAGGTGGGCTCCTCCAGCGGGATGCGCTTGAGCGCCACGTCGCGGCCCAGGTGCTCGTCGCGGGCGCGCCAGACCGTGCCGAACCCGCCGGTGCCCAGGCGCGAGACCAGGCGATAACGCCCCAGCACGAGCCGCCCGCCGCCCGGCAGCGGGGCCTGGTCGGTGCGCCACGCGGTCTCCACCGCCTCCTAGCTTCGCGCATCGGCCCTTCCCTCCTCGCTGCCCGTGAAGGGTCCGCGGCGCTGAACGCGAAGTTGCATCCAGCCCACCGGTGACGCGCGCTGCGATGCGCACGATGACGGCAACGCGACCGGGGCGGGCGTCATACTCATCCGTTCCCGGCCAGGAGCAGGAGTTGTCCTTCTTCGACGAGGGCCCTGACAAGCCCCGCACAGCGAGGAGGTCGCCGCAGCAGCGTCCCGCGGCGGCCGGTCGCGCGCCCGCCACCGACCAGCAGACGCTGATGGTCCGCCGCGGCGTGGCCTTCGGCGGCGGCGCCCTGGTGCTGATCCTGCTCATCCTGGGCGTCAACGGATGCCTGCAGTCCCGCAAGGAGGCCGCCTTGCGCGGCTACAACGAGGACGTCGCCACGATCGCCAGCGCGTCGGACGAGCAGGTCGCGGGGCCCTTCTTCGAGACGTTGCAGGGCCGGACCTCGCCGCTCGAGCGACAGAGCGCGCTCAACCAGCTGCGCGTGCAGGCCGAGGAGCACGTCGACCGTGCCCGCGCCTTCGATGTCCCCGACGACATGGTGCCCGCCCAGCAGTCGCTCATCGAGGCGCTGGCGCTGCGCGCGGGCGGAGTGAGCAGGGTGGCCGAGCTGCTGCCCGCGGCGGTCAGCGGGCAGGGCGGAGAGGACGCCGTCACGGCCATCGCGGGCCAGATGCAGGCGATGCTGGCCTCCGACGTGCTCTTCGACGTGCGCACCCGGCCGTTCATCGCCGAGGCGCTGGACGAGGAGGAGCTGACGGGGATCACCATCCCCGACAGCTCCTTTATGCCCGACCTCGCGTGGCTGGATCCCGCAACGGTGGGCGAGCGGCTGGGCGCCGGACCGGCCGGCGGGGCGCCCCGGGGCGCGCCCGCGCCGGGCACGCACGGCCATGGGCTCGAGTCGGTGAGCATCGGCGAGACCACGCTGCAGCCGGGCGGCGCGGTCAACCGCGTCTCCCTGGCCGGCAGCCCGGCCTTCACCGTCGTCCTGCAGAACCAGGGCGAGAACGACGAGCAGGACGTGACCGTCAACCTGCGCGTCAGCGGCGGGGCGGGTGAGCCGCTCACCGTCCAGCGGCGGGTGGACATGACCACGGCCGGCCAGCCCACCGAGGTGGCGATCCCGCTCGACCGCCCGCCGCCGGTGGGCGAGCCGCTCACCGTCGAGGTGCAGGTGGCCCCGGTCCCCGGCGAGGAGATGGCCGACAACAACGCCCAGGAGTACACGGTCCTCTTTACGGAGTAGCGTGGCGGCCCTCCGATGGCCGAGTTGACCTCCGTCCCCGGCATCATCGCCCTCGCGGCGGGCGCCGTCGCGCTGCTGGCACTGCTGGTGGCCGTGCTAGCGCTCGCCCGCCTGCGCAGGGTGCGGGCCGATCAGCGCACCGTGCTCGGGGAGGCGGGGGAGCAGGACCTCGTCGGCCACGCCGCGGCCCTGGACGGCGCCTTTCGCGCCCTGCACGACTACGTCACGGAGGTCGCCCAGCGCCTGGACGCCCGCCTGGGCACGGTCGAGGATCGCCTGGACGGCGCGATCTCCGGAACCGGCCTGGTTCGCTATGACGCCTACAACGAGATGTCGGGGCGCCAGTCCACCTCGATCGCGTTGTTGGACACTCGCGCTTGCGGGCTGGTCCTGTCGTCCATCCACCACCGCGACCAGGCCCGGCTGTACGTCAAGCGGGTGCACGAGGGGCGCGGCGAGTCCGAGCTTTCGCCCGAGGAGCATGAGGCCGTGCGCCTGGCGCTCGAGGCCGGGGCGGCCGGCGGGACCCCCGCCGCACAGCCGACCCGCTGATGCGCATCGCCTACCTCGGCCCGCCCGGGACCTTCTCCGAGCAGGCGCTGCACGCGGGCGCACCGGCGGGGGCCCAGGCGGTCGCCCTGCCCACGGTGCACGACGCGGTGATGGCGGTGGCCGAGGGCCGCGCTGAACGCGCGGTGGTGCCGATGGAGAACTCGCTGGAGGGTTCGGTCCGCGCCACCCTGGACACGCTCGCCGGACCGGCCGAGGGGGTGGCCATCGTCGGCGAGGCGCTGCTGGGCGTCTCCCAAGCGCTGCTGGCGCGCCCCGGCGTCGTCGAGTCCGAGGTCGAGGCCGTCACCTCGCATCCCCAGGCGCTGGCCCAGTGCGAGCGCACGCTGCGCGAGCGCCTGGCGGGCGCGGAGCTGGTGCCCGTGGCGTCGACCGCCGAGGCCGCACGCCGCGTCGCCGCGGAGGAGGTCCGCGCGTGGGCGGCGCTCGGTCCCGCCGGTGCCGCCGAGCGGTACGGCCTGGCGGTGCTGGACGAGGGCATGGAGGACGAACCCGGCAACGTGACACGCTTCGTGTGGCTGGCGCCGGCGGGCACTCCCCCCGAGGTGCCGGGGGAGGCGACACGGCGCTGGCGCACCACGATCGCCTTCTTCGGCGCAGGCGATCAGGCGCCGGGCTGGCTGGTGCGCTGCTTGTCGGAGTTCGCCTTCCGGGGAGTCAACCTGTCGCGCATCGAGTCGCGTCCCTACCGCGGCCGGCTGGGGCACTACCGCTTTTTCGCCGACCTCGAGGGGCATGCGGACGACGAGGCGGTCGCGGGCGCGCTGGCGGGGCTGCGGCGACACTGCGAGTGGATTCGAATCCTCGGTAGCTATCCGGCGGCGTGAAGGGACAGTGAAGCCCCGCCGGGCGGGACATTTTCCCCGTGGGCCGCGGCTACACTGATGCGGCCATGGCCACGGTCGCCACGCCCATCGGTCCAAGCGACCCACCGGGGGTCCCGCCGCTGCACGAGCACCAGCGGCGCGGGCCGGAGTCGGGCAGGGTGCTCGTGCTCAACGCCACGTATGAGCCCATCAACGTCTGCACCGTGCGTTGCGCCGCGGTGCTGCTGCTCAAGGCCAAGGCCGAGCTGGTGGAGCACGGCAGCTGGGACCTGCGCTCGGAGCACACCGCGGTACCCCGTCCCGTGGTCATCCGCCTGGTCACCTTCGTGCGCGTGCCGCGCGACACCCAGCGGCGCAAGATCACCCGCCGCGCGGTCTTCGCCCGCGACCGCTGGGAGTGCCAGTACTGCGGTGCGCGCTCCCAGCTGACCGTCGACCACGTCATCCCGCGCTCCAAGGGCGGGCTGTCGACCTGGGAGAACATCGTGGCCTCCTGCGCGCCGTGCAACCGGCGCAAGGGCGATCGCCTGCCCAAGGCCGCCGACATGCATCCCCGCATCACCCCCCGCGCCCCCCATCCCGACGTCTTCATCCGTGTCGCCAGCCCCACCATCCCGGCGGCCTGGCGGGCCTGGCTGCCCGAGGCGGCCTGAGTGGCTCGTCTCTCGACGCTTTGGGAAGCGCGAAGGGCCCCGCTTCCGGGGCCCTTCGCGTACGGCTCTGACTGGATTTGCTCGGCTGCGTGCCTTCCACGCCCGTGATCGGGCGGGGCCGGGGGGACTAGGTCCGGCGACGCGTCCGAGGGTGAGCCGGTTTGGATTCCGCCAGGCGGATCCAGTCCTCCTTCTACCGACCTAGCGGCCGGTCACCTCCAGGGTCCCGCAAGAACTGTCACTACAGATTAGGACCACCTCCTTCCTCTGGTAGGCGCCACAGTAGCAGAGGACGTCGACGGTCCCGGGCGGTTGGGCCCACGGCCGTATCTCAACGGGACGATTGCTTCGTCGTTGCGGGAGCGAGTCAGCCCGAGGGGAGGTCGACGGGCGCCCCGCCGGCTTCGGCAGAGTCGGCCGCGCGGTCGGCGTCAGACTCCTCGACGACCACCGCCACAGCCTGCACCGTGTCGTCCTCGCGCAGGTTCATGATGCGCACGCCCTGGGTCAGGCGCCCGGTGCGGCGGATCTCCTCGGCGCGCGTGCGCTGGACCATCCCCAGCCCGGAGATGAACACCAGCTCCTGATGGGGTCGGACCACGAGCGCGCCGGCCAGCTCACCGCGCTCCTCCACGGCGCGGATGGTGCCCACGCCCTTGGCGCCGCGGTTGGTCAGGCGGTACTCGGAGATCGGCGTGCGCTTGCCATAGCCGTTCTCGGTGATAACGAGCAGCTCCATGTCGTCGCGGGCAACGTCCATGACGAGCACCGCGTCGCCCTCGCCGCTGACGTCCATGCCGCGCACGCCGGAGGTGTCGCGGCCCATCGGCCGGACCTGGGACTCCTCGAAGCGCACGGCCATGCCGTTGCGCGAGACGATCAGCACCCGGTCGCCCTCGTCCACCCGCCGCGTGGAGACCAGCTCGTCGTCGTCGCGGATGTTGATGGCGATGATGCCGTCGGCCTTGATCGGCGTGTTGTAGGCCTGGAACTCCGTCTTCTTGACCATGCCCTGCCTGGTGGCGAAGACCAGGTACTGGCCCTCGGTGAAGTCGCGGGTGGACAGCACCGACTGGATGCGCTCGCCGTCGCCCAGCGGGAGGATGTTGACCAGCGCACGCCCCTTGGCGGTGCGCTGCATCTCGGGCAGCTCATAGACCTTCGACCGGTACACCTTGCCCCGGTTGGACACGAAGAGCAGAAAGTCGTGCGAGGAGCACACGAAGAGGTGCTCGATGAAGTCGCCGTCCTTCATGTCCATGCCGATCACCCCGCGCCCGCCGCGGCGCTGCTGGCGGTAGGTGCCCAGCGGCAGGGCCTTGATGTAGCCGGACTTGGTGATGGTGATGACCATCTGCTGGTCGGGAATGAGGTCCTCGATGTCGATCTCGTCCTCGGAGTCGGCCAGCAGCGTGCGCCGCTCGTCACCGAAGCGCTCGCCGATCTCCTCAAGCTCCTCCTTGATGAGGGCCAGCACCTTGCCCTCGTCGCCCAGCAGCTCGCGCAGCTCGCGGATGCGCTCGAGCTTGTCGGCGTGCTCGGTGCGGATCGCGTCGGCCTCCAGCGCGGTGAGCTGGGCCAGGCGCAGGTCGAGGATGGCGCTGGCCTGGATGACGGTCAGCTCATAGCGGCGGATCAGCTCGTCGCGCGCGTTCTCGCGGTCGCGCGAAGCGCGGATGAGCTCGATGATCGCGTCGAGGTGGTCCTGGGCGATGAGCAGGCCCTCGAGCACGTGCACGCGGCGCTCGAGCTCGCCCAGCTCGTGCTTGGAGCGGCGCACCACCACCTCGCGCTGGTGGAGCACGTAGTTGTGGATGACCGCGCGCAGGTCGAGCGTGCGGGGCACGTTGTCGACCAGCGCCACCATGTTCACCCCGAAGGTGGTCTGCATCGGCGTGTGCTTGAACAGCTTGTTGAGCACGATGCGCGGGTCGGCGTCGCGTTTGAGCTCGATCACCAGGCGCATCCCGCCTCGCTGGCTGGAGTGGTCCTCGATGTTGGAGATCTCCGACAGGCGCTTGGCCTGCACGAGGGTGGCGATCTTCTGGATCAGCCCGCCCTCGCCGCCCTTCTTCACGGTGTAGGGCAGCTCGGTGACGATGATGCCCTCCTTGCCCCGGCCGAGGTCCTCGATGTGGGCGTTGGCGCGCACGCGCACGCGGCCGCGGCCGGTCTCGTAGGCGTCGCGGATCCCTTGGCGGCCGACGATCCCGCCCCCCGTGGGAAAGTCGGGACCCTTGATGTGGCGCATGAGGCCCCCGACGTCGATGTCGGGGTCCTCGATGTAGGCCACGACCGCGTCGATGACCTCCCCCAGGTTGTGGGGCGGGATGTTCGTGGCCATGCCCACCGCGATACCGGCGGAGCCGTTGACCAGCAGGTTGGGAAAGCGCGCCGGCAGCACCAGGGGCTCCTGCTTGCGCCCGGCGTAGGTGGGCGCGAAGTCCACGGTGGCCGCGTCGAGGTCGCGCAGCATCTCCATGGCCATGCGCGAGAGGCGCGCCTCGGTGTATCTCATGGCCGCCGCCGGATCGTCGTCGATCGAGCCGAAGTTTCCCTGGCCATCGACGAGCGGGTAGCGCATCGAGAAGTCCTGGGCCAGGCGCACGAGCGTGTCGTAGATCGCCGAGTCCCCGTGGGGGTGGTAGTTGCCCATCACGTCGCCGACGATGCGCGCGCACTTGGAGTAGGGACGGGTGGGGCCCAGGCCGTTCTCGGACATGGAGAACAGCACCCGGCGGTGCACCGGCTTGAGGCCGTCGCGCACGTCGGGCAGCGCGCGCCCGACGATCACCGACATGGCGTAGTCGAGGTACGCGGACTTCATCTCGTCCTCGAGCGCGCGGGGCTCAATGTTGCCCCCGCCGATCACGTCACTGGCGGCCATGTCTCACCTCCCTGCGATCAGACGTCGAGGTTGACGACCCGGCGGGCGTTGCCCTCGATGAACTCGCGCCGGGGCTCGACCTGGTCGCCCATGAGCATGGAGAAGATCAGGTCGGCCTGTGCGGCGTCCTCGATGGTCACGCGCGCCAGCGTGCGCGTGGCCGAATCCATGGTGGTCTCGCGCAGCTGCTCGGCGTTCATCTCGCCCAGTCCCTTGAAGCGCTGCAGCGTCAGCCCCTTCTGGGCCACCCTGAGGACCGCCTCGCGCAGCTCGGCGTAGTCGCCGGCCTCCTCGGAGGCGTCCTTGAAGGAGACCGCGAACGGAGCCGTGCCCGCCAGCTCGCGCAGCTGCCCGTGCACCCGCACGAACTGCGCGTACTCGTTGCTCTCGAACAGCGCGCGGCGCAGGCGATGGGTGCGCGCCAGGCCGGTGCGGGTCTCGACGCCGCGCACGATGATCCGCCCGTCCTCGCGGGAGAGCACCTCGGTGGTGTAGGGGTCGCCCTCGGAGGGCTCGCGCTCGAACAGCGCCAGCACGTCGGCCTCGTCGACCACACCCCCGGCCAGGAGCCCCGACGTCTCGAGGAACTCGACGGCCTCGTGCCCGTGGTCAGCCCGCAGCGCGCTGGCCCACCCCTCGTACTGCTTGAGCAGCCGGGTGAAGCGCTGCCAGCGGGCGTCGGTGAGCTTGAACGGCCGGCCGTGACGATCGAGGACCGAGACCTTCTCGAGCTTGTCGGAGAGCAGCACGTCCTCCAGCTCGCCCTCCCGCTCGATGTAGCGCTCGCTGGAGCCCTGCTTGATCTTGTACAGCGGGGGCTTGGCGATGTACACGTAACCCTGCTCGATGAGCTCGGGCATCTCACGGAACAGGAGTGTGAGGACAAGCGTACGGATGTGAGCTCCGTCGACGTCGGCGTCGGTCATCAGGATGCACTTGTGGTAGCGCGCCCGGGTTATGTCGAAGTCGTCGCGGATCCCCGTGCCCATGGCGGTGATGAGGGCCTGGATCTCCACGTTCTGCAGCACCTTGTCGATGCGGCTCTTTTCGACGTTGAGGATCTTGCCGCGCAGCGGCAGCACGGCCTGGGTGGAGCGGTCGCGGCCCTGCTTGGCCGAGCCGCCGGCGGAGTCGCCCTCCACCACGAAGAGCTCGGTCAGCGACGGGTCCTTGACCGAGCAGTCGGCCAGCTTGCCCGGCAGCGTGGAGTTCTCCAGCGCGGACTTGCGCCGGGTCAGATCGCGCGCCTTGCGTGCGGCGGCACGAGCCTGGGATGCCTGCACGGCCTTGCGGATCACCGCGCTCGCCTCTCGGGGATTCTCCTCGAGG
>DASZCY010000044.1:0-9255 GCA_035942615.1 Solirubrobacteraceae bacterium
GGTGCACCCCATCAGCGACCTGCAGATCGAGTACTCGCTGATCTCCCGCGGACCAGCGCGACGGCCTGCTCGTCTGGGTCGGCTCGAGCAGCACGCGCGGCGGCACGCCGCCCTACCTGGCCCCCTACTTCGCCGCCAAGGCGGCGGAGGACTCGCTGGCGGTCAGCTACGCCGCCGAGCTGGCGCGTTTCGGCATCGAGACCACGATCGTGGTCCCGGGCTCATTCACGACCGGGACGAACCACTTCGCCAACGCCGGGCACGCCGAGGACAGCGCCGTCGCCGAGGCCTACGAGGAGCACTACGCCGGGCTGATCGACCAGATCGCCGGGCGGCTCGCCGAGATCGCACCGCCCGACGCCGACCCCACGGAGGTCGCGCGGCAGGGCGTGCAGAAACCCCCCGGCTGTGCGGGGTTTCGTGAGTACCGCTACGGGGATTCGAACCCCGGTTTCCGCCGTGAGAGGGCGGCGTCCTAGTCCCCTAGACGATAGCGGCAAGAGGGTCGATCAGGGTAGCGGAGGCGTGCCACCGCCTGCGATCCTGCTGGGGACTTCGCCCCGATTGGTCCGCGCGCCGCTGTACACTGGAGAAGCACGCGGGCGTGCTGGAATTGGTAGACAGGCATGGTTCAGGTCCATGTGTTCGTAAGAGCGTGGAGGTTCGAGTCCTCTCGCCCGCATCCTGAGTCGTCCGAAGGATGTGCGAACGGCGTTCGTATGACCCATCCCCCGGGCGCCGTCGAGCAGGCACTCATCTTGAGGGTGAGGGACACACCGAGCGGCACTGCCATCAGGCGTCCGGGTCGCCGCGGTGCCTCTGGATGACCTCGGCGAGCAGGATCTCGAGACTCTGCAGGGTGAGGAAGACAAGCACACCGGCGAAGGTGGAGACCGGCCAGGCCAGGAAGCCCGGCAGAATCTTCGCCAGCCCGTAGACGGTGCCGATTGCCGCGCCGACCGAGACGAAGTCCAGCGACGTGCCGAGCATCCGCACCTCGGCCGGGGCGTGGCCGGCCCGGACGCGGAATCCCCGGGTGACCACCCCCACGACGATGGCGACGGCCAAGGCGGCGGCGAGACCGAAAGCGAGAATATCTGTCGGCGTGGGCGACCCGCGCGCGCCCTGCACCAAACCGAAGGACACGGTGATCGTGATCGAGAAACCGAAGGCGGTGCTGTTGTCGCGAACGGTGGTGCTGATCGCCTTGGCGCCGAGGCTTCGCCCGAGGTCCTCCCCACCCGGTGCCTGCTGATCGCCCATACTTTGTTCGCTGCCGCCCGTGCTCAGCGGGGGACGGCCTGGGCGTAGCGGTCGGGCATGTACGTCCGGGCCTGCGGACAGTGGAGCGCATCGCCACCCGCGCCGCGACACGCAAACACCCGGTGCTCGATCTCCTGCCACCGCCCGCCCCATGGCCCGATCGCCGGGGTTTCGCGCGCGATCTCGCCTTGTCCCAAGGGCCGGTGATCGAGTTGCATCGGGACCGGCCCGATGGAGAGCGTTTCTAGCTCTGAGTCACGAGTCGGGTGTTGAGGAGCCTCTTGAGCTCCTCGGCCCGGCGGCGATCCTCCTCCTGGGCGTTCCGGAAGTAGTCCACGAGTTCCTGGTCGCCAGCCTGCTCGGCATCGGTGATGTACTGCTCGTACACCGCCCCTGCCTCGAGGATGTTGGTCAGCGCGGCGACTGCGTCGAACACGTGGTTCGGAGTTCCGGTCGAGCGTTCGTCTCCAGCCATGAAATGGCCTCCTCCTCGTCGTTGGCACGGCACGGTGTGTGCCGTCTGCCACCGTACATGCCGCCGGATGTCCACGGAAGCGTGTAGGGCCGGGGAGTGGTCATCGAACGCCCGGGTCCCGCTCGTCTCACCTTTCCTTCAGGTTCTTCTGGGAGGGTGGGCGCTGTGCGGGTCCTGGTGGTCGACGACGAGCCTGCGGTGCGAACCGCGCTCGAGCGCGCCCTGCGGTTCGAGGGCTACGACGTCGAGGTGGCCTGTGACGGGCGTGAGGCGCTCACCCGCCTCCCTGCCGTGGCCCCGGACGCGGTGGTGCTTGACGTACTGATGCCCTTCGTCGACGGCCTTGGCGTCTGCCGTCGCCTTCGCCGAGAGGGCAACCGCACGCCCGTGCTCATGCTCACCGCGCGCGACGCCGTAGCCGACCGCGTGGATGGCCTGGACGCCGGCGCCGACGATTACCTGGTCAAGCCTTTCGCCCTCGAGGAGCTCCTGGCGCGGTTGCGAGCCCTGCTGCGCCGCAGCGAGGTGGCAGCTCCGGGCGAGCGACTGCGCTTCGCCGATCTCTCCCTCGATCTTGGGACCTATGAGGTCCGGCGCGGTGACCGCCGGCTGGAGCTGACCCGCACAGAGTTCTTGCTGCTCGAGCTCTTTCTGCGCCATCCCCGGCAGGTGCTCACCCGGACGATCCTCTTCGAGCATGTGTGGGGTTATGACTTCGGACCGACCTCCAACTCGCTCGAGGTCTACGTGGGGTACCTACGGCGCAAGACCGAGGCGGCAGGCGAGCCGCGCCTCCTCCACACGGTGCGCGGCGTGGGGTATGTGCTGAGGGAGGAGGGTTGAGGCCCTGAGCCGTGTCCTTTCGCGGGCGTCTCATCGTCTTCTCGGCCGCCGCGGTGGCGGTGGCGATCGTGCTGGCGTCGGTCATCGCCTTCCTCGTCGTGCGCGGGCAACTTCGCGGCCAGGTGGACCGTTCGTTGCGCGAGCTGGGCACGGGAGCGATGGCCTTCGCCGTCCCGGCGCCGGCGCTGTTGCGAGAGGAGGCCGAGGGCCCGGCGTCCACTCCGCCCCCCGATCGCGTCCGGCGCGTTGAGCCCGGTGAGGTCCCGGCCACGGGCGTCGTCGAGCTCCCCGCGAGGCCGCTGGGCGGCGCCACCGGGTTCCCCCAGCTCGTGCGGGCCGACGGAACGATCATCGACGAGGTCGGCGTCCCCCGGTCGCGCCTGCCGGTGACCGCCGGCACCAGGGCGGTCGCCGGCGGTACGCGTGAGGCCTTCTTCGAGGACATGGAGGTGGACGGCACGCGGGTGCGGGTCTATACCCGTCGCGCCGAGCGCGGCTTGGCCCTGCAGGTGGCGCGTCCGCTCGACGAGGTGGACCGCAGCCTGCGCACTCTCGGCCTCGTGCTGGCGGGACTCAGCCTGGGCGGGATCGGGCTCGCGGCCGGCCTCGGTCTCCTAGTGGCGCGCGCCACACTCAAGCCGGTGGCCGACCTGACCCACGCCGCCGAGCATGTGACGCGCACGCGCGACCTGTCACGGCGCATCGAGGCCGGCGGACGCGACGAGCTCAGCCGGCTGGCGGCAAGCTTCAACACCATGCTCGAGGCGCTCGAGTCCTCGCTGCGCGCCCAGCGCCAGCTCGTGGCCGACGCCTCCCACGAGCTGCGCACGCCGCTGACCAGCCTACGCACCAACATCGAGGTCCTCGAGCACGCCGAGGACATGGCCCCCCAGGAGCGCCACCAGCTGCTGGGCGACGTCACCGCTCAGCTCGAGGAGCTCTCCCTTCTGGTCGGCGATCTCGTGGAGCTCGCCCGGGAGGACGAGCCCCAGCCCGCCGCCGAGCCCCTGCGCCTGGACGAGCTCGTCGCCAGTGCGGTCGAGCGTGCCCGCCGCCACGCACCCGACCGCCGCTTCGAGACCCGGCTCGAGCCCGCCGTGGTGGAGGGGGTACCGGCGCGCATCGACCGCGCGGTGAGCAACCTGCTGGACAACGCCGCCAAGTGGAGCCCGCCCGGCGAGCCCATCGACGTGCGCGTCAGCGCTCAAGGGGAGGTTGTCGTGCGCGACCGCGGCCCGGGCATCGACCCCTCCGACCTTCCCCACGTCTTCGATCGCTTCTACCGCGCGCCCTCCGCGCGGGGAACCCCCGGTTCCGGGCTGGGCCTGGCGATCGTCCGCCGGGTGGCCGACTCCCACGGCGGCAGCGTGACCGCCGAGACCGTCAGCGGTGACGGCGGCGGAGCACGACTGCGCCTGCGCCTGCCAGGACTCTCAGGAAACTCCTAGGCACCTCTCACCTCGCTCTCAGGCCCAACCGGCTTGATGGTCCTCCAACGACCCGAGGAGGAGCCATGCCCACACAGACCATGGCGAGCGAGACCCTGGAAGGAGACGACCGATGAAGGCCAGGGCGATGACGGCCGCGACGCTGGCCTCGGTGCTGCTGGCCGCGTGCGGCGGCGGCTCGGGCAACGAAGGAGGTGGCGCCGACGCCGCCGACGGTGCGTCGCGTTCGGCGAAGGCCCAGGACGCGATGCTGAAGTTCGCCCAGTGCATGCGCCGCGAGGGCGTGGAGATGGCTGACCCCGGCGGGAACGGCCTGGTCACCGTCGGCCCCGGTTCCGGCGACGGCGACGAGCCCCCCAACTCCGCCAGGTTCCGCCGCGCCGAGCAGACGTGCGAGCGGTACCTGCGCGAGGCTGGCCCGCCGCCCCAGCTCAGCGAGGAGGACCCGGAGGAGTTCGAGCGCAAGGCGCTCGCCTTTACGCGCTGTATGCGCGAGCAGGGAGTCGACCTTCCCGACCCCGAGATGAGCCGCAACGACGGCGGCACCTCTCAGCAGCTCCCCGAGGGCGCAGACCCGCAAAGCCCCCGCTTTCGCGAGGCAGAGAAGGCCTGCCGTCACGTCGCCCCGGGGTCGTCCGGCCCGGCGCAGGCAAACCCATGAGCGCCCTCGACCACATCAAGATCGCGCGTCCTCTCGAGGTGCCGGCGAATCGGACTTCCGACGGCGCGCGGGCCGCGGTCCCAAGCGAGCCGCCTCCTTCCCCGCGGCGGCGCCGCGGCGGCGGGCTGGTCGCGGCTTGCGTTGTGGCCATCGCGGGCACCGGCCTGTGGATCGGCCTCGGCGGCGGCTCCTCGGGAGCGGACGACGAAGGGGCCAGGGCGACGCCGACGCGGGTGAACACGGCGGCGGTCGCCCGCCGCGACCTGGTGGAGCGCGAGGACGTCGACGGGACGCTTGGCTACGCCGGGTCGCGAGCGGTGACAAACCAGCGCGAGGGGACGCTCACCCGCGTGCGCGCGGAGGGCGCGGTGGTGGACCGGGGCGAGTGGCTGTACGAGGTCGACGGCAAGCCCACGGCATGGCTGATGTACGGGATCCGGCCGGCCTGGCGGGCGTTCGAGTCGGACATGGCCGATGGCGAGGACGTACGCCAGCTCGAGCGCAACCTGCAGGCGCTCGGCTACGACCCCTACGGCGCGATGAGCATCGACGAGGACTTCACCGCGGCCACCACCGCCGCCATCAAGCGCTTCCGGGCCGCGCGCGGAGAGAAGCAGGACGGAACGCTCGCGCTCGGCGAGGTGGTCTTCCTGCCCGGCAGCGCACGCATCAAGTCGCGCAAGGCAAGCGCCGGGATGGCCCTCCGGCCCGGTCAGGAGGTTCTCGAGACCAGCTCGAGCAGGCGCGTCGTGACCGTGCAGCTCACGGCCAGCCGCCAGTCCCTCGTCTCGCGGGGGGACAGCGTGGAGGTCGAGTTGCCCGACGGCAGGACCGTCAAGGGACGGATCAGCAGGGTCAGCAAGGTGGCCCGCCCCGGCGAGGAGGGCGACGAGGCCACGGTCGAGGTGACCATCGCGCTGCGCTCGCGCTCGGCGGCCAGAGGGCTCGACCAGGCCCCCGTGACCGTGGGCATCACCCAAGAGGCGCGCCGAGACGCGCTCAGCGTCCCCGTGACGGCACTGCTCGCGCTCGAGGGCGGCGGCAGCGGCGTGGAGGTCGTGGGCGCGGACGGGCGGCGGCGGACCGTGCGGGTCAAGACCGGCCTGTTCGCCGATGGCTACGTCGAGGTCTCCGCCGGCGCCCTTCGCGAGGGCATGAGGGTGGTGATCCCCGATGAGCTGTGAGGTGCTCACGCTCCGCGACGTGGTCAAGCGCTACCCCGGGGGCGTCGAGGCGCTGCGCGGCGCGACGCTCACCGTGGAGGCCGGCGAGCTGGTGGCGGTCGTGGGGCCGTCGGGCTCAGGGAAGTCCACGCTCCTGCACATCATGGGCACCCTCGATCGCCCCACCTCGGGGATCGTGCGCATCGACGGGCACGCGATCGACGCTCTGTCAGACCGCGAGATCGCCGGCCTGCGCGCCCGGCGGATCGGATTCGTCTTCCAGCAGTTCTTCCTGCTGGAGGGGATGACCGCCGTCGACAACGTGGCCCAGGGCCTCCTCTACGGCGGGGTGCCGGCGCGAGAGCGCCGCCAGCGCGCCGTGGCGGCCCTGCGCAGGGTGGGACTCGGGCATCGCCTGGACCACCGGCCCGCCCAGCTGTCCGGCGGCGAGCGCCAGCGCGTGGCCATGGCGCGCGCGCTCGTCGCGCGCCCGGCGATCGTCTTCGCCGACGAGCCGACGGGCAACCTCGACAGCCGGACGGGGGCGGAGGTGATGGGCCTGCTGCACGACCTGCATGCCGAGGGCACCACCATCGTGGTGATCACCCACGACCGCGAGATCGCCGCGCGGATGCCCCGGCGCGTGGAGCTGCTCGACGGGCGAGTTGCCGCGTGAGCGCCATCGCCCCCAGCCGCCTCCTGCCGGCGGACGTCCCGCTCGTGGGCAGCGTGGGCCTGCGCACCCGGCGCCTGCGCGCCGCGCTGTCGGCGCTGGGCATCGCCATCGGCATCGCCTCGATGGTGGCCGTGCTGGGCATCTCGGAATCGAGCCGCTCCGACCTGATCGCGACGCTCGACCAGCTGGGGACCAACCTGCTCGAGGTCGCGCCCGGGCAGTCGTTCCTGGGCGAGGACACCACCCTGCCCAAGACGGCGGCGCAGATGATCGCCCGCGTCCCGGCGGTGGTCCAGGTCGCCCAGCTCGCCGACGTGGACGCCAACGTCTTTCGCAACGACCACATCCCCGACACCGACACGGGCGGCATCAGCGTGCAGGCGGCCGACACCACCCTGCCCGCCGCGCTGGGGGCCAGGCTGGCCGCCGGTCGCTTCCTCGACCCGGCCACCGAGAACTACCCGACGGTGGTGCTCGGGGCCGAGGCGGCCAGGCGACTGGGGATCACCAGCGTCCGCTCGCGTCCGCGGGTGTGGCTGGGCGGGCGCTGGTTCACCGTCGTCGGGATCCTCGCGCCGGTCACACTCGCCCCCGACCTCGACCGCGCGGCGCTCGTCGGCCTGCCGGTGGCCGAGCGCGTGCTGGGCTCCGACGGCACGGCGTCGACGATCTACGTGCGCGCCGACCCCGAGCGCCTGGAGCGCGTGCGCGCCCTGCTGGGACGGACCGCGAGCCCGGCCAGGCCCGAGGAGGTCCAGGTCAGCCGGCCGTCCGACGCGCTCGCCGCGCGAGCCGCGGCCAAGACCGCGTTCACCTCCCTGTTTCTCGGCCTCGGCGCCGTCGCGCTGCTGGTCGGCGGCGTGGGGATCGCCAACGTGATGTTCGTCTCCGTACTCGAGCGACGCCCGGAGATCGGCCTGCGCCGGGCGCTGGGCGCCACCAGACGCCACATCTGGCTGCAGTTCTCGACCGAGTCGCTGCTGCTCGCGGCGCTCGGCGGGGCCGCCGGGGTGGCCATCGGCGTCTTGGTGACCATCGCCTACGCCACCAGCCAGGGCTGGGCCTGGGTGGTGCCTCCCGTCGCGGCGGCGGGCGGCATGGTAGCCGCGCTGGCCATCGGCGCCCTCGCGGGCCTCTACCCCGCCTTGCGCGCGGCGCGCATGTCTCCCACCGAGGCCCTGCGCTCCCCATGAGGTCCGGCTCGCCGCACGTCCCCGACCACGTCCGCGCCCTGGGCCAACCCCGGCGCATCGGCGCGAGCAGCATGCCACGGCGCCGCCCCGGCGAGCGACGCCGCTGCCGTCGTGGGTCACCGGCACTCAGGTACCGCGCGCGGCTGTCTCCCACCGGGTCGACACCGAGCGGCGCTCGGTCGTGCGTCCAGAACTCGGCTCGCCCGCCGGCGGACCCCTGCCACGCAACCTGGCCGGGCCGCGACGGGTTGGGGAAACCAACAAACCACTACGGCTAGGAGGCCGTGAATGATCTGGAGAAAGCTGGGCGTGGCCGCGATGGCGCTGGGAAGCGTCGCAGCGCCGACCTCTGCGCTCGCCGCGGAGAAGCCCATCGCCACCGTGGAGCGCCCCACCGAGATCCGCTCGTGGAAGGGCATCGGCGCGTTCAGCGTCTATGACGACAAGGCGGGCGTCTATCGCCTGGCGATCACGCGCGCGGGCGCCAAGCCGCAGCTGGTGCCGGTGGCTCCCCGCCCCGTGGCCTTCGACGCGGACGTCGGTCCGGACGCCAAGGGCGAAGCGGCCATCGTCTACTCGCGGTGTGAGAGCGAGGCACCCAACCGCCGCGACTGCGACATCTTCCGCTACTCGATCGGGCGCAACGTCGAGTCGAAGGTCACCAACGCTGACAGCGACACCGCCTCGGAGTTCAGCCCCACGCTCTGGCGCGGGCGGGTGGCCTGGGTGCGCACCTACGACGGCCGCGCGGCCAGCAGGCCCTACGTCTACACGCGGACGCTGACCGCGCCGCGCGCGCGCCGCTCGCAGCGCCTGCCCGGCCTGCCCACCCGGCGCTGCAGCGACATCACCGATCGCTGCAGCCGCCCCGCGGGCGCGGTGGAGAGCCTCGAGCTCTACGGGCGCCTGGTGGCGCTCAACGTCAGCTACACCTACGAGGGGTCCCCCGGGTTCGCCCAGAAGGAGATCCGCCTCGCGACGCTGGGCGGTGACGTTCGGGGCATCGCCGCCCAGACGACGGGGCTGAGCGGGCAGAGCTACGTCGGACCGTCCTTCGATGAGGGGGCGCTGTACTGGGCGCGCTACTGCGCCGGCGACGAATCGGCGTGCAACAAGAACAACTCCGGCGCCTTCCGTTACCGGCTGAGCACGCGCGAGTACGCCCTGGCCGGCCACACCCGCAAGCTGACCGGGTTCTCCTACGTCGACGACGACCGTGTCTACGAGGTCCGCGGGGAGCGCGAGTGCGGCGCCCGGGTCGGCACCCCGCCGACTGCCGGGTTCCCCGACTGTCAAGTGGTCCTCACCGACCCGCTGAAGTTCACCTCCACCAGGGCCCCGCGCTGATCGTCACAGCCGCCGGCTCGGCGTGCCTCGGCGTCCGTCCGGGCGCCGGTAGCTCGCCGGGCGACCGAGGGGGCGTCGCGGTCGGGCCACCCCGGCCGCGACCCCCTCGCCCGACAGACCGGGGGAGCCGATCTCGACGCAGAGCACGACGCCCGCCGTCCTTCGTCGCGCGACCCGGAGCGGACC
>DASZCY010000045.1:0-3847 GCA_035942615.1 Solirubrobacteraceae bacterium
GCGTGAAGGGCGGCAGGTCGAGGGTGACCACGCGCGCGCCCGCGCCCTGGCCCACGGTGATGGGCAGGCGGCGGTCCTCCATCGCGGGGTAGAAGGCCTCCTCCAGCGCGCGCGGCAGGCGGTGGATCTCGTCCACGAAGAAGACCGAGTGGGGCTCGAGCGCGGTGAGAAAGGCGGCCACGTCGCCCTTGCGCTCCAGAGCGGGGCCGGCGGTGGCCACGAAGGGCGCGTCGAGCTCGAGAGCGACGATCTGGGCCAGCGAGGTCTTGCCTAGGCCCGGCGGGCCGGCCAGCAGCAGGTGCTCGAGCGCCTCGCCGCGCGCGAGGGCGGCCTGCACGGAGAGGGCGAGCTGCTCGCACAGCGCGGTCTGGCCGACGAACTCGCCCAGACGGCGCGGGCGCAGCGAACGGTCGAGCTCGTCCTCGGCGGTGAGGGCCGGGGTCTGGATGCGCTCGGGCGCGCTCACGCCGTCCTGCCTCTCACGGGCGCGCCTCGCGCAGGGCGGAGGCCAGCAGCTCCTCCACGCTCTCGCCGCGGGCGGCTCCCAGCAGGCTCTCGGCCTCGCGGGGGTCGTAGCCGAGGTCGATGAGGCCCTCGCGCGCCAGCGCGCGCGGGTCGTCGGTGCGCGCGACGACGATGGCGTCCCCCGCGCCGACCTTCTCGCGCAGCTCCACGATGATCCGCTCCGCGGTGCGCCGGCCGATGCCCGGCACCGCCTGAAAGCGCGCGGCGTCGCCGTCGGCCAGGGCGTTGACCAGCTCGCGCGGCGTGCCGCCGCCCAGCACGGCGAGAGCCACCTTGGGTCCCACGGACTGCACGCCGATCAGCAGCAGAAAGAGGTCGCGCTCCTCCTCGGAGGCAAAGCCGTAGAGGGCCAGGGCGTCGTCGCGCACCACGAGATGGGTGTGCAGCACCGCCTCGTGGCCGATGGCCGGCACCTGACGCAGCGTCTGGGCGGAAACGGCCAGGCGATAGCCCACGCCGTGCACGTCGATCACGACGTGGCCGGGGCGGCGCACCGCCACCTCGCCGCGCACCAGCGCGATCACGCCAGCGCCTTGGCGACGGCCGCCGCCATCGGGGCCTGCTGGGCGTGGCAGACGGCCACCGCCAGGGCGTCGGCGGCGTGGTCGGGGCGCGGGGGGCGCTCCAGCGCGAGCACCGCGGCCACCATCCGCCCCACCTGGTCCTTGGCCGCCCGCCCGTTGCCGCACACCGCGCCCTTGATCTGCTGGGGCGTATAGGAGAAGCAGGGCACGCCCCGCTGGCCGGCGGCCAGCAGCGCGACGCCGCGTCCCTGGCCGACCGCGAAGGCGGTGCGCACGTTCTGACCGAAGAAGAGGTCCTCGATGGCCAGCGCCTGGGCCCTGTGCTCGTCGAGCAGGGCACCGATCCGGGCGTGGATGGCGGCCAGCCTCCGCTCGGGCCGCAGGTCGGAGCGGGTCTCGATGACCCCGCCGTCCAGCGCGGCCAGGCGCCCGCCAGCCTGACGGACCACGCCGAAGCCCGTGCTGGCGGTGCCGGGGTCGATGCCGAGGACGATCACCACTGCCAGCATTCTCCGCGGCGGGCCGGACGCCTCCCCGGGGCGGGCTATCGTCACCGCCCGTGAGCCACGCGCGCACCCTCCTGGACCGCATCCGCATCGTGGCCGTCCTCGACGCCCTGCTGCTGGCGCCGCTGGTCTTCGCCGCCCTGACCGACCGCGAGAGCTGGGTCTCGGTGCTGGGCCCCGTGCACGGGGTGGGCTTCGTGCTGCTCCTCGTGCTCGTCGTGCGCGGCGTCACCGAGCGCTTCTGGGGATGGTGGTTTCCCGCGCTCGTGGTGGTGACCCTGGGGCCACCGGGGTCGCTCATCGGCGACCTGCGGATCCGCCGCGACCTGGACGCCGCGGCGGATCCGGGTCAGAGCCGCTAGACGGCCGGCGGCACCGGCGCGGGCTGCTCCTGCTCGCGCTCCTGCTCCCGCTGGAGCTTCTGCGCCTTGGCGGCGCCGGTGACGCAGGAGGCAAAGGCGCTCTTGGCCTGACCCTTGACCTTCTTGCGCGACTGGTCCTTGCACAGCTGACCGGGGGCCGTCGAGGTGGCCTCGGGCTCGGCGGCCGCGGCGACGGCCTCGCGGTTGGCGCGCTTGACGCCGACGACGCACGCGGCGAACGCGCTCTTGGCCTGGCCCTCGACCTTCTTGCGCGACATGTTCTTGCAGACCTGGCCGGGGGCGGTGCTCTGGCCGGTGGCCGCGGGCTTTCCGACGCCCTCGGGCTTGCCGGCACCCTGGGGAGCAGCGGCCAGGGCCGGGACGGCCATCAGGCTCAGCGCAGCGGTGAGGCCGGCCAGCTTGGTGCAAAGGTGCATGAAAAAAGATCTCCTTGACGGTGCGCCGGATCGCGGCGCGCAGGACGGATTCACACGGATAAGCGCCGTCCGACCGTCGAGGGGTACGCGCCTGGACGAACGTCCGGCCGCGGCCGCTCGTTCCTTCAGCCCGCGACCTGCTCGAGCACCTCGGCGGGCGCGTCGAAGTTCGCGTGGACCTCGTTGACGTCGTCGTTGTCCTCCAACGCCTCGATCAGGCGCAGCACCCTGGCGGCCTGGTCGGCGTCCAGCGGCACGCGCATGCTGGGCTGCTGGACGACGTCGGCCGCGTCGATCTCCACGCCCGACCCTTCCAGCGCGCTGCGCACCGCGCCCAGGTCGCCGGGCTCGGTGAGGATCTCGAAGACGTCCTCGTCCACCGCGACGTCCTGCGCGCCCGCCTCGATGGCGGCCAGGAGGTCGTCCTCGGAGTAGCGCTCGGCGGAGACCACGATCAGCCCGCGCTTGTCGAACAGGTAGCTGACCGAGCCGGGCTCGCCGAGGTTTCCGCCGTGCTTGGCGAACAGGTGGAGGACCTCCGAGCCGGTGCGGTTGCGGTTGTCGGTCAGGGCATCGACGAGCATCGCCACCCCGCCCGGCGCGTAGCCCTCGTAGATCACGGAGACGAAGGCGGCCGCGTCCTTGTCGGCGCCGGTGCCCTTGGCGACGGCACGCTCGATGTTGTCCTTGGGCATCGAGGCGTCCTTGGCCTTTTGCACGGCCAGGGCGAGGGCCGGGTTGCCCTCCACGTCGCCGCCGCCCTCGCGCGCGGCCACCGAGATCTGGCGCGCGAGCTTGGTGAAAAGTTTGCCCCGCCGCGCGTCGACGATCGCCTTCTTGTGCTTGATCCCCGCCCACTTGGAGTGTCCGGCCATGACACGGGAGTGTACGGGGCCTCAGCGTCGCCACCGCCGCCGCCACGGACGGGGCACGGGCCCGCGGGCAACCATCGGCGCACGCAGCCAGTCGTCCAGCGAGGCGTCCACGAAGACGCGCTCCCAGGCGCGCACCTCGCCCTGCCACCACAGGGTGGTCACCCGCTCCTCGGGCGCCAGCGACGCGGCAAAGCCGGCCGGGAAGTGGAGGTCCTCGCGGGCCAGGATGTGGGGCTTGAAGACGAACTCCAGCCCGCCGTCGACAACGTCGACGAGCCAGTGATGGTGCCCCCAGCCCACCCACGGTCCCTGCACGCCGTAGCTCTGGTCCTCCAGGCGCGAGGGCACCTCCACGTACCCGGCGCGGGCCACGCGCGACAACTCCGAGCAGACCCAGACCGGGTCGCGCACGTCCTCGAGCGTGTGCGAGCAGACCGCGAAGTCGAAGGCATCGTCGGCAAACGTCCACGGCTCACGCGCGCAGATGTCGCGCTGCACCCACGTGGCGGCGCTGAAGCGCTCGGCCGCGGGAGCGGCCGGCCCATAGAGGCCGCGCGTGGCCCACGGCATGAGGTCGAGCACCCAGTCCGCGCGGGCCAGCGGACTGGCCCAGCCGCC
>DASZCY010000046.1:0-14989 GCA_035942615.1 Solirubrobacteraceae bacterium
GTCCACGTCGCGTTGATGTTGCCCAGGCAGCCGGCCTGGATGGCGTTGGCGGTGGGCTCCATCATCACCACCAGGTCGGCCTCGAGCAGGCGCGGCTCGCGGCCCAGCAGCGGGGTGAGGGCCGACTCGGCCACCGGCAGCTCCTCGCGGCCGAAGAACACGTAGCCCAGGTCGACGGCGCGGCCGCCCGCGCCCGCCAGCGCGAGCTCGAGCATCACCGCCACCGCCCCCTTCATGTCGCTGGCCCCCAGCCCGTGCACCGCGCCGCGCTCGCGGCGACCGGGCCGGTTGCCCTGGGCGGGCACCGTGTCGAGATGCCCGGCCAGCAGCACCAGCGGCAGGGAGCCACGCTGGAGCGTCCCGGCCAGGACGCAGGTGTCGCCGGCGTCGCTCACCGCCACGCCACCGTCGCGGAGCACCTGCTGGATGTGTTCGGCCAGCGCCGCCTCGTCGCGCGACTCGGAGGGGACGTCGACCAGCGCGCGGGTCCGGTCGGCCAGGCGCTGCGCAAGAAGGGTGGGCGGCACGGGTAGGTCATCCTCCCAGGCATGCGCTACTGCGGCATCGATGTCTCCGCACGGGCCGAGGCCCAGCAGCTGTGCACGCTGCACGAGCGCCGCGGGGCCGAGGGCCCCGAGCTCGTGGCGACATTCTACGAACCCGGCGACGTGGCCGCGGTCGCGCGCACCGTGCTGGGCTTCGGCGGGGAGGCCGTCGTCGCGCTCGACGCGCCCACCGGGCACCGCCTCGACCTGCTCGCCGCTGGCCAGCCGCTGCGCGAGACGCTCGGCCTGCCCGGCGGGCGCTTCGAGCGCCACCGGGTCTGCGATGCGCTGCTCTTCCGTCGGCGCATGCCGCTGTACCCCGTGCCCGCCTCGGCGGGCGCCCAGCGCACGTGGGAGGCGTGGATCGCCACCGCCTTCGCGCTGGCCGAGGCGCTCGCGCCGCTCGGGCGCTTCACGCCCCCCTCCCCGCGCGAGGCGGCCTCCAGCGGCGATGAGGCCCCCGATGCCGCGTTGCGCGGAAGCATCGGGCCGGGCGACCTGCGCTTCGGGCGGCTGTGCGAGGCCTACCCCGAGGCGGTCTTCTGCGCGTTGCTGGGTCACCGCCCGTCCTCCAAGCGCACGCCCTCGGGCCTGCAGCAACGGATCGCCGCGCTGCGCATGCGAGGGGTCGCCGACGACGACGGCGGGCTGTGGCACCGCAGCCTGGCCGAGCTGGACGCCTGCGCGGTGGCCTACGCCGCCCATGCGCTGGCCACCGCGCAGGGCAGCTGGGTGGGAGAGCCCGATGAAGGGGTGATCGTGCTCCCCACCGACGAGCTGCGCGACGCCTACGGCCGCCTCCCGCCACCCACGCGCATCCCGCTGGCGATCGCGCCCCGTTAGTCCTCGCGCGCCCTCGGGTAGCGCGAAACAGAACGCTCCCCAGCGCAAAGGAGGCGAGCATCGCATGCTCACTCTCACGCCGAACGCCTCAGACGCGATCCGCCAACTCACCGAGCAGCTGCCGACCGAGGAGGACACCGCCGGCATGCGGATCGCTCCGGGCGACGCGCCTGGCGACGAAGGCGCGGCCCTCGAGCTCTCGCTCGTCGAGGCGCCTGAGCAGGCCGACCACACCGTCGAAGAGGCTGGCGCCACCGTGTATCTCGAGCCGGGCGCGGCTCAGCTCCTCGACGACAAGGTGCTGGACGCCGAGGTCCGCGACGACGGCGTGGCCTTTCAGGTCCTCGACCAGGGGTTGGGCGATCCCGGCATGAACGGCCAGGCGCCGATCGGCTGACCGAAGGCCGGCACACGGGGACATCCATGGGGACCCGCCGGGGAAGGCCACACCGGCCGCCTCCAGCGGCCCTACACTCCGAGGTGGATGCAGCGCAGCCGCAACGGGCGTACCGGCCAGGGGCGTCGCTCGCACGCAGAGCGCACAACCCGCGCGCGCCAGCGGGCCCTCGCCGTCGCGGCGCTGCGCGAGCGTGACGACCTGGGCGAGCTGCGTGAGTTGCTGCGTACCGCCGGGGTGGCCACGGTCGGCCAGGCCGTGCAGCACCGCGAGCGCCCGCACCCCAACACCTACCTGGGTCCCGGCAAGCTCGAGGAGGTCAAGGCACAGATCGAGGCGACCGACGCGAACCTCGTCGCCTGCGACGATGAGCTGAGCCCCCGCCAGGAGCGCAACCTGGAGGCCGAGCTGGGAGTCCCGGTCATCGACCGCACGGCGATCATCCTCGACATCTTCGCCGCGCACGCCAACAGCGCGGAGGGCAAGCTCCAGGTCGAGCTCGCCCAGCTTGAGTACAACCTTGCGCGCATGCGGGGCCTGTGGACGCACCTCGAGCGCTTGGGCGCGAGCGCGTCGTCGCCGGGCATCGGTACCCGCGGCCCCGGGGAGACCCAGATCGAGACCGACCGCCGCCTGGCGCGCGATCGCATCTCCGCACTGCGCCGGCGCCTGACCGACGTCAAGGGCTCGCGCGCGACCATGCGCGCCGAGCGCGAGCGCGCGCACCTGCCCAAGCTCGCGCTGGCCGGCTACACCAACGCCGGCAAGTCCACGCTGCTCAACCGCCTCACCGGCGCCGAGGTCGGGGTGCGCGACCGTCTCTTCCACACGCTGGATCCCGCCACACGGGTCCTGCGCCTCAACGGGCGCCCCTACCTGCTGACCGACACCGTCGGCTTCATCCAGAAGCTGCCCCACCAGCTCGTCGACGCCTTCTCGGCCACGCTGGAGGAGACCGTCGACGCCGACCTGATCCTTCACGTGGTCGATGCCTCCGTGCCCGAGGAGGAGACCATGGAGATGCGCCAGGCCGTCGACGACGTCCTGGCCGGCATCGGCGCCGAGGAGACGCCGCGCCTGCTCATCCTCAACAAGGCCGACGCGCTGAGCGCCGAGCGCCGCGAGGAGCTGCGCTTCGCCCACCCTGACGGCGTCGCGGTCTCCGCTCTCACCGGCGAGGGCATCGAGGAGCTGGGCGAACGCATCGAGCGCTCCTTCCGCGCCACGCTGCGCGGGGTCGACCTGCTAGTGCCCTATGCCGAGGGCGCCCGGCTGGCCGAGTTGCACGACATCGCCGGCGACCTGGTGCGGACCGACACGCCCGACGGTGTGCGCGTCCACGCCCGCCTCCCGGCCGCGGTCGCCCAGCGCTTCGAGCGCTTCGCTGTCAACGGCGCCTCCGCCCCGGCCTAGGTGCCGGACGAGCCGAAGCCCTGCTTGCCCCGATCGTCGCTCGGGGGCGGCAGCTCGGCCACGACCTCCAGCTCGGGCGCCCAGAAGGGCACGAGCAGCAGCTGGGCGATGCGGTCGCCGGGCCGGGCGGCGAAGCGTTCCCCGCCGAGGTTGACCAGCACGACGCGGACCTCGCCGCGGTAGTTGGGATCGATCAGGCCGGGACCGTTGACCACCGACAGCCCGCAGCGGGCGGCCAGCCCCGAGCGGGGCACCACCAGGCCCGCGGTGCCGGGTGGCAGCGCGAGGGCCACCCCGGTGCCCACCACCGTGCGCTCGCCCGGGGCGAGCCTCACGGGCTCCAGGCAGCGCAGGTCGTAGCCCGCGTCCCCCGGCCTCCCGCGCGCGGGAGGCCGCGCGCGGGGGTCGAGGAGACGGACGGGGACCAGGCCGGCTATTCGCGGATGAACCCGAACTGGGTCAGGTACTCGCGAGCGACCTTCTCGGGCTCCTGCGCGTCGACGGCGACGCGCGAGTTGAGCTCCTGCATGACCTGGTCAGTCAGCGGCGCCTGGATGCGCTCGATGATCCTCCGGCCCTCCTGGCCGATCATCTGAGCCGCCTTGTCGGTCATGGTGAACGAGATGTTGTACGGCGGGAAGAAGTTGCGATCGTCGTCCAGCACCACGTACTTGCCCGTGGCCAGGTCGCCGTCGGTGGTTAACACGAACGCGACGTCGGCCTCCTTGGAGTCCAGCACCTGGTAGGGCGACTCGGAGGAGACGAACTCCCCGAACTCGAAACCGTAGGTCCGCTGCACCCCGATCAGGCAGTCCGTGCGCTGCTCGCACTCCGGGAAGCCGGTGACCGACAGGTTCTCGGCCTTGCCCCGCAGGTCGGAGATCACCTTGGGGCCGCCCAGTCGCTGCGCCGTCTCGCGCAGCATGCCCAGACGGTAGGAGTTCTCGAACGGGGTGGGGGGGAGGGCGACGACCCCCTTCTGGGCATAGGCGGCCCGCGCCTCCTGGTAGGCCGCGTCGGGCTCCTTGGGCACCTCGTCGAGCTTGCGATCGAAGAACGAGGTCAGCGCAGTGCCGGTGTACTCGGGGTAGGCGTCGATCTCGCCCTGCTGCAGCGCCTCGAAGGCGACGACCTCCGAGCCGATGTCCAGCTCGGTCTTGACCTTGAAGCCCGCGGCCTCGAGCGCCTGGGCGTAGATCTCGCCCAGGATGTACTGCTCGTCGAAGTTCTTGGAACCGACGGTGATCGTCTCCTGCGGTGCGTTGGCGACCGGCTTGATCACGTTCTGCTGACCCGGCTGGCCCCCCTGCGGTGACCCGCCCTGCTGCCCGGCGCTCTGCTCCCCGCCGCCGCCGCCACAGGCGGCCAGCAGGCCCCCGGCGGCAAGGAGCGCGACCAGGCTGAGGACGAAGCGGATTTGACCCTTCACGATGGTTGAACCTTCCTTCTGGGAGTGAACGGGAGGCGCGCCAGCAACGACCTGCGCCCGCCGGCGGGCTGTGCGGCGAGCTTGAGCCCCTTGGGCGTCACCAGCCGCTGGACGCCGCCCAAGCTCGCATCGACGGCGAGCGTGATGGTGGCGACGACGATGGCGGCGGCCAGCTGGCCCGTGCCGCCGTAGACGTTGAAGTTGATGATCGGCTGCCCGAGCGTCTCGACGTTGGCGTAGGGCGCGATGGTGGCGGTGGCCACCACGTTGACCGCCGAGGTCCGGACGCCCCCGAAGATGGTCGGCAGCGCGAGGGGCAGCTCGATGCGGGTGAGGATCTGGCCCTCGGTGAGGCCCATCCCGCGGGCGCTGTCGACGGTGTCGCGGTCGGCCTGCGCGGTGCCCACGTAGGCGTTGGTGAGGATGGGGGGGATGGCCAGCAGCACCAGCACGAGCGCCACGTTGGTGAAGCCGACGCCCACGAAGGCGATGAAGAAGGCGATGAGCGCGAGCACGGGCACCGCCCGGCCCACGTTGGAGATGCTGACCGCCAGGAACTGGAAGCGCCCGATGTGTCCCAGGTAGGTACCGATGGGCACGGCGACGGCCACGGCCACCGCGACCGCGATGGCCGAGAGCAGCAGGTGGTTGGCGGTGAGAAAGGCGAACTCCTCCAGGCCACCGACCTGCACGGTTCCCGCCCGCGACTCGCGCGCCCGGAAGATGAACTCGAACGCGGAGAGGAAGTCCTGGATGATGGCCGGTGTCACGCCGGGGCCGCCCGCTGCCAGGGCATGAGCGCCTTTTGCGCGCCCAGCACGATGAGGTCCAGCGCGGCGGCCAGCAGCACGGCCAGGCCGCCCGCGACCACCACGTTGGACTTGAAGTTGATCTGCGCGTCGATCTCGGCGCCAAGCCCGCCGGCTCCCGCGAAGAAGGCCAGGGTGGCCAACCCCACGGTGGTCGAGGCCGCGATGCGCAGTCCGGCCAGGATCTCGGGCAGCGCCATGGGCACCTCCACGCGCATCAGGGTCTGCATCGGCGTGAGCCCCATCCCGGCGGCGGCGTCCACCGCATCGGCCGAGACGTTGCGCAGCCCGTTGACCATGTTGCGGAAGATGATCAGCTGGGTGTAGGCCACCAGCGCGATGAGCGCCGTGGTGTTCCCCCGCCCGGTGAGCGGCAGCAGCAGCAGGAACAGCGCGATGCTGGGGATGGTGTAGAGCGCCGCGGTCACCCCGATCAGCGGCCCGGTCAGCCAGCGCTGGCGGTGGGCCAGCAGGCCCAGGCAGAACGCGATCGCAAAGCCGATCGCCACCGAGACGACGACCAGGTACACGTGCTCGAGGAAGGGGTCGACGTAGCGGTCGAAGTTCTCCACGATCCAGCCGGGGCAGAAGCCGTTCTCGGCCACGCACGAGAGGTCGTTGGGATCTCGCTTGGTGAAGAAGCCCTCGGGAGCCTGCGGGGCCTGGGCGAGGAAGGAGGCGACGGTCACTGGGTGGGCGCGCCGGCGGCCAGCTCGGCACTGCTGGGCACGTCCTGGGGCGCGATGTTCAGCGCGTTGGCGATCGCCCGCAGGGAGAGCACGCCGCGGACCGTGCCCTGGGCGTCCACCACCGGGCCGTACATCGTCTCGGTGGACAGCAGGTCCGACAGCGCGTCGCGCAGGATGTCGTCGAGGTCGAGCACCGGCTCGGCGCGCGAGCGAATGTCCTCGCGCACGCGCTCGCCGCTGAGACCGCGCTCGCTGAGCCAGCCCTTGGGGCGCCCCTGGTCGTCGACCAGCAGCGGGAACTCCAGGTCGGCCTCGGCCAGGCGCGCGCGCACCGCGGAGGTCTCCTCGCCGACGCGGCACAACGCGCCCTTCCACAGGTCGATGTCGCGCACGCGCTGCAGCGCCAGGCGCTTGAGCGCGCGGTCGGCGCCCACGAAGTCCTCCACGAACGGATCGGCGGGGAACATGAGCAGCTCGGCGGGCGACGCGTACTGGGCGAGCTTGCCGCCCTTGCGCAGCACCGCGATGCGATCGCCCATCTTGATCGCCTCGTCGATGTCGTGGGTGACGAAGACGATGGTCTTGCGCAGTTCGGCCTGCAGGCGCAGGAACTCGTTCTGCAGGCGCTCGCGGTTGATCGGGTCGATGGCGCCGAAGGGCTCGTCCATGAGCATGAGCGGGGGGTCGGCGGCCAGGGCGCGGGCCACGCCCACGCGCTGGCGCTGGCCGCCCGACAGCTGCGCGGGGTAGCGGTCGCGCATCTCCGCGCCCAGGCCGATGAGGTCCAGCAGCTCGTCGATGCGGGCGCTGACGCGCTGCTTGTCCCAGCCCAGCAGGCGGGGGACGGTGGCGATGTTGTCGGCGATGGTGCGGTGGGGGAACAGGCCGATCTGCTGGATGACGTAGCCGATCTCGCGGCGCAGGTCGGCGGGCTTGCGGTCGTTCACGCTGCGCCCGTCGAGCAGGATGTCGCCCGACGTGATGTCGATCATGCGGTTGACCATGCGCATGGCGGTGGTCTTGCCACAGCCCGAGGGGCCGACGAGGACGCAGATCTCCCCGGCCGGCAGCTCCAGCGAGAGCTCGTCGACCGCGTTCTCGTCGGCGCCGGGGTAGCGCTTGACGACGTCGCGGAACTCGAGAGAGGCGGCGTCCGTGCTCACTGACGCCCAATCTTATTCACATCGGGCCGCCGATGTGAGTGATCAGACCCCGGCGGCGCGTCGGGCTGACGCGTGCGCGGCGTGCTCGAGGTCGTCGGGCAGGGCCGGCAGGTCGGCGCGAGCACCGAGGGCGCGGGCGATGAGCCAGTCGGCGAACCACGCGTTCTTGGGCAGCAGCGGCCCGTGCAGGTAGGTGCCCACCACGTTGCCCCGGCGTACGCCCTCGACATCGCCGGCACCCGTGTTGCCGTGCCCGCGCAGCACCCTGCCCAGCGCCCGCTCGCCCGCTCCCAGGTGCGTGCGTCCGCCGTGGTTCTCGAAGCCGGCCAGCACGCGTGGGCCCTCCAGGCCGGGCAGCTGCACCTCGATGGCGATGTTGCCGATCAGCCGCTCGCCCTCCCCGCGCACCGTGTGCAGGTCGACCAGGCCGATGCCGGGCACCTGCTCGGCGCCCAGGCGGTAGGAGTGACCCAGCAGTTGAAAGCCTCCGCACACGGCGAGGATCACGGCGTCGCGCGCGGCCGCGGCGTGCAGGGCCTCGCCCTTGACCTCCACCAGGTCGCGGGCGCACAGCAGCTGGTCGCGGTCCTGCCCGCCGCCCAGGTAGAAGAGGTCGTGCGCGTCGGGGTCGATCGGGTCGCCCAGCCCGGCGGGAGTGACCTCGAAGCCGATCGAGCGCCAGGCGCAGCGACGTTCGAGCAGGAGCAGGTTGCCCCGGTCGGCGTAGATGTTCATCAGGTCGGGGTACAGCGCGCACACCCGCAGCCGGTGCCCGAAGCGTGAGGCGCGTGGATGGGCCTGGTCAGCCATCGCCGGCCTCCCGGCGCAGCAGGGCCACGTCGCTGGCCACATGGTCCTCGGTCTCGGCCACCACGCGGGGGGCAAGCGCCTCGAAGCCGTGTGCGATGGCCTCGCGGTAGAGGTCGGCCAGGCCCAGCGCGTCGAGGCGCACCCGGTCCAGCTCCCAGGTGCGCGCACCGGTGGGGTCCACGGTCTCGCGCCGGCGCTCCAGCCAGGTGGCCCCGCCGCCGTCGGGGTCGGGACGCACGGCGACCGGCAGGCTTACGTAGATCCAGCCATCGACCTCGTGCCGGTCGGGGGCCGGGGGCTCCACCGTGGGCATCGACGCGGCTGTGCGACCACCGACCGCGGGCCCGCCGGCGGGTGCCCGGCCGTCCGCCACGGGCGTGTCGAAGGGGATGGCCTCGGCCAGCGCGGCGGCCAGCACGCCGCCGGGGCGCAGATGGTGTCGGGCGCTGCGCAGCAGGCCGCGCACGCCCTCCGTGCCGTCCAGCAACTGCACGGTCTGCATGGGCGCCAGCACCAGCGCGAAGGTGCGCCCCAGCGCGAAGGCGCGCGCGTCGCCACCCACCACCTCGACCGCCAGACCGTCGACGCGCTGGCGCAGGGCGTCCAGCAGGGTCTCGTCGAGGTCCAGGGCGACGACCTCGTGGCCGCGACGGGCCAGGTCGAGGGCCACCCGGCCGGTGCCGGCGCCCAAGTCGAGCACTGGACCGCCCAGGCGGTCCGGGTCGCCGGCCAGCTCCCGCCACAGGGCCAGGTCCGCCGTGTAGGCGCCGCACTCGAGGTCGTGCCACAGGACCGCGTCGGGGGGACCGCCGCGCCGGGTCTCCGAGACCGTCATCCGAACGCGCCTGCCGCCAGCCCGCGGTCGACGAGCTCGCGGCGCAGCTCGAGCAGGGCGGTGTAGGTGGGCAGGGCATAGAGAGCTCCGCTGCCGGCGGCCACCGCAGCGTCCAGCGCGCGGGGAAGGTCGTCGACGACGTGGAGGCGCTCGGTGGGCACCCCGGCGTACTTCAAGCGCAGGGCCAGCTCCGCGGCGCGTGTGCCCGAGCAGGTGACCCTGCGCAGGCTGTCGGCCACCAGCTCGAAGTCCGCATCCCACACCCAGGAGACGTCGCGTCCGTCGGCCACGCCGTCGTTGAGGACGGCGAGCAGGTCATGCTCGCCCTCCTCGAGGGCCAGCGTGCGCAGCACCTCGTTGGCCCCGGCGGGATTCTTGACCAGCAGGATGCGCACCGGCCGCCCGCCGACCTCGACCGTCTCGGCGCGCCCGAACGCGGGGGCGGTGGCCTCCAGGCCGGCGCGCACATCCTCCAGGCCGGCGCCGAGGGTGAAGGCCAGCGCCGCGGCCCCCAGCGCGTTGTAGACGTTGTAGAGACCGGGGAGGGGGAGGGCAACCTGCGCGACACCCGCGGGAGTGCGCAGCGCGAAGCGTGCTCCGCGGGCGCCGTCGAGGGTCACGCCCTCGGCGGCGACCTGCGGGCGGGGGCGGTGATTGTCGCCGGTGGGGCAGTGGTAGCGGCCCAGGTGGCCCAGGTAGATCGCGTCGTAGACGTAGGGCGACCCGCAGCGGCGGCAGTGCTTGGAGTCGGCGGCGTGCTGCATGCCCGCCAGCGCCACCGCGTCGTCCTCCACGCCGAAGAAGAGGACCCTGTCTCCACCGACCCGGTCCTTGCCCAGGTCGGCGACCAGAGGGTCGTCGGCGTTGAGCACCAGCGCGCTGTCCTGCGCCCGAAGGACGACCTCGCCCCAGCGGTCGGCGATGGTCTCGAGCTCTCCGTAGCGATCGAGCTGATCGCGGAAGAGGTTTCCCAGCAGCAGGGCGCGGGGGCGCAGCTGGTCGGTGACCCGCGCCAGCCAGAACTCGTCGACCTCGAAGAGCCCGAGATCTCCGTCCATCGCCGGGGTGCCCAGCCATCCACCCTCGGCGGCGCTCAGCAGCGCGGTGGCCACGCCGCCTGCCATGTTGGCCCCCGCGCGATTGTGCACCAGCCGGGCCCCGGTGCGCTCCATGATCGCCGCCACCATCGCCGCGGTGGTGGTCTTGCCGTTGGTGGCCGAGATCACTGCACTGCCCCGGCCCAGGCGGCGCGCCAGCGTGGAGATAGCGTCGGGCTGCAGGCGCATGAGCAGCTTGCCGGGCAGGCTCGTGCCCCCGCGCCCCGCACGGCGCGATAGCGCCCCGGCCGCCCGCGCGGCCACGACCTTGGCCTGGAGCCCGGCGCCCCTCATCCGCCGGGCACCACCACGGTGAGGGCGTGGGGCACGGCGCGCAGCGTCACGGGGGTGCGGGCGATCGGATCGCCGTCGGCGTAGACCACGAACGGGCGGTCGGCGTCCACGCGGACCTCCGCGGCGCGCAGGACGTGCACGTTGGGCTGATGCACGTGCGAGCCCCTGAACACGGAGGGGAGGGTCCACAGACAGCGCAGGCGCGAGACGTCCTCCACCACCACCACGTCGAGCAGGCCGTCGTCCAGGCGGGCGTCCGGGGCCAGGCGCATGCCGCCCCCGTAGGCGCCCGAGTTGGCGGCGGCGACCGAGTAGCCGACCGCGAAGGAGCGCTCGCCCTCGATCTCGAGCTCGAACCGGACCGGGCGCCAGTTGGCCAGGGTGCGCAGGGCGCCGTAGGCGTAGACCAGGTTTCCCAGGCGCGCAGGCGCCTCGTTGGCGATCCGATTGGCCTCTGAGTCGAAGCCGACACTGGCGATACCCACGAAGGTCCTGGGCGCCTCGCCGTCTTCGTGTGCCTCGCCCACGTCAAGCGGGCGCTGCGTTCCGTGGGCGATCACCGCGCAGGCCTGCTCCAGGTCGCGGGGGATGCCCAGGACGCGGGCCAGGTCGTTGCCGCGCCCGCCGGGCAGGATGCCCAGCACGCTGCCGGGCCGCCCGCGCAGGATGCCGGCCACGCAGCCCACCAGGCCGTCGCCCCCCAGGGTGACCACCACGTCGCCCGCCTGTGCGGCCCGGGCGGCCAGCGAGCCGGCGTGGTCGAGGCCCCGGGTGGGGAAGGTGGCGACCTCCAGCCCGTGGGCGCGCAGGGCCGTCTCCGCGCGCGGCAGCAGGGCCGCCGCACGCCCGCCGCCGGCGGACGGGTTGACCAGGAGGGCGACCGAGCGCACGGGCGGTGGAGCCTAGACGCGTGCGCCGTGGACGTGCGCGGGGGTGCCGGGGGGTCCGCCTTCGCGGCGAGCGCTGCGCGCCTGCCCCCGGCTGGCGCCCGTCGGGTCGCGAGAGCCCGGTCCGGCCACGTCCTAAGCTGGCCCGCCATGTCGCGACCCTTCCGCCTGGTCAGCCTCCTGGCCGCCGGTGCCCTGGGGCTGGTCGCCTGCGGCGACGAGCAGGAGCAGTCGGCCCGCAGCGCAGATCCGCAGCGGGCCGCCGGCGCCGAGCCGGCGCCGCCGGCGCCGGCCCAGAGGGGCGCCGGCGGGTGTCAGGACGTCGAGGCGCCGCGGCCCAAGGGCGGCGTGCGCCTTCCCGAGCCGACGCTCCAGCTCGAGCGCGACACCGTGTACACGGCGGTCATGCAGACCAGCTGCGGACCGGTGCAGATCCGCCTGGCCAGCCGCGAGTCACCCAAGACGGCCGCGTCCTTCATATCCCTCGTCCGCAAGGACTTCTACGACGGCCTGACCTTTCACCGCATCGGCAAGGACGCCAGCGGCGGAAACTTCGTCATCCAGGGCGGCGACCCGCTGGGCTCCGGCCAGGGCGACCCTGGCTACTCGGTGGTCGAGCCCCCGCCCAAGGGCGTCGTCTACGACCGCGGCACCGTGGCGATGGCCAAGACCGAGATCGAGGAGCCCGGAACCTCGGGCAGCCAGTTCTTCATCGTCACCGCCGTCAACGCCCAGCTTCCGCCCGACTACGCCCTGCTGGGCGAGGTCGTGGAGGGTCGCCCAACGGTGGCCGACATCGCGGGCGTCGAGGTCGACCCGACCACCGAGATGCCGGTGCAGCCGGTGGTCATCAGCGATGTCGAGATCACGGAGAGCGAGCGGGAGTAGCGCCTCGCTCGAAGTGTCGCGCTGGGCGACTCAGCCGCTCGCGCGGGCTCTGGCCTGCGCGCCGGCCTTGCGCTGGCGTCGCCGACCGACCACTGACAGCACGGCCAGGGCGGCGATCACCACCAGCAGGCCGACCACCAGGCCACCCCAGAAGTCGATGCCCCCGAGGGGGAGGGCCACCAGCTCGACCACGCCGTAGCCGATGGCCAGCAGGGCGAGGATCAGCAGCACGATGAGCAGGACGCCGCGTGCGCGCACGAGTCCCCCGGCACCCTGGGAGGGGGCCAGCAGCCCCATCACCCGCAGCGCAAAGAGCTGACGGCCGCTGGGCGCCTGCTGGCCGAGCTTTTCCATCGAGGTCTTCAGGTCGTCGGCGCGCCGCTCGGCCAGGGCCAGCGACGCCTCGGCCATGCGCCGCAACTGCATGCGCTCCTGGGGCCGCGCGGCGGCGATGGCCTTGCGGAAGTGCTCGCGCGCGGTCTGGGCGTCGTAGCGCTCGGCCGCCCGCGCGCCGAGGATGGCCTGCGCCGCCGCCCGGTGCCGTGGCTCGCCCGCCAGCTCCTCGTCGGAGCGCGACTCGAGCTGCTGCATCGACGCCAGCGCAGACTTCTGCTCGACGCGAACCTGGCGCTGCTTGGGCGGCATGGACCCGACGAGTCTAGAGCAGGCTCCCGGCTGGAGGGAGCGCCGGAGGCCCATGCTGCGTAGGGTGCGCCGATGCCACGTCCCGGTGTCGTGCTGGTCGCGCTCGCCCTGGCTCTCGCCGCCCCCGCCGGGGCGTGGGCGCAGGCCGACAGCCCCTTCGGGCCGCTGCCCCAGTCCCCCCAGCAGCCGAACCCGGCGCCCAGTCCCGTCCCCGTCCAGCCGGAGGCCGACGAGGGGCTGGCGGCCTGGCAGCAGCTGGCGCTGCTGGGCGGCGCAGCGCTGCTGCTCGCGGCCATCGCCACGGCGATCGTGCGCGACGCGCGGCGCTCGGCGCCCGCCGCGGACGCCGGGGAGCGATCCGAGGAGGCCGCGGGGAAGCGCGCCGAGCGCAGCCGCAAGCGCGGCGCGGCGCGGCGCAAGGGCCGGGCGGCCCGCACGGCGCGCAAGCGCAACCGCTGAGGCCGGTCCGTCTCCTGAGCTACGTGCTCAGAAGTCCTCGGGCAGGATGGCGCCGGCGTGCAGCGCCGCGGCGAAGGTTTCGACCGCTGCACGCTCGTTCTCACGGGCCAACCTCTCGCAGGCCGCGCAGATCTGTGCGTAGCCGTGCTCGAGCTCGTCCTCGAGGGCCTCGAGCGCGGCGTGGTCGTGGGCGCCCATGACGCGGAGACGGCAGTTGGCACAGGTCAGCTCCACGAGGCGACGGCCGTCGTCGAGGATGTCGAGGATCTGGGTGGGCATCACGAACCCGAGACCGCAGGAGCGACACACGTGCAGGTTGTCGCCGGCACCACGGGGGCGGGTCGGCGCGCGGCGCTCCATCAGTGGATCGGCACCCGGGCGGGCTCCGGGACCTCGAGCTCGAAGATGTGGAAGTCCCGGCCCAGGACGGGAACCGAGACGTTGTGCACGGGTACCGAGCCGATGGCCCCCGCGAACGTGCCCGCGTGCGCGTGACCGTGCACGACCAGGTCGGGCTCGTGCTCGGCGATCGGCGCGGCCAGGCGGTCGGTGCCCAGCATGGTGAGGATCCCCTCGGGTTCCCCGGCCAGCGTGTCCGCGATGGGGGCGTAGTGCAGCAGCGCGATGCGCAGCGGGCAGTGGGCGATGGCCTTCAGGCCCTCGGTCAGCGCGTCGACCTCGGCGCTGGCCTCGGCATACACGGCGCGCAGCGAGGGCTCGCCGAAGTCGGGCAGATGTGAGCCAGCGAAGCCGCCGATGTGTCCCTTGGTGCCCGCCACGCCGACCTCGACGCTTCGGATCTCGACAATGGCGTGGCCGCGGTCGAGCAACGTGATGTCGGCCCGTTCGAGGACGCGGCCCAGCTCACCGGCGCGGTTGACGTGCCAGTCGTGATTGCCCAGCACCGCGAGGACGGGAACGTCGGCAAGCTCCGCGCGGGCGGCGGCCAGCACCTCGGCCTGCTCGGGCTCGCCGTGGGTGGTGAGGTCGCCCGCCAACAGCACCAGGTCCGCCTCCCCGCGCAGGGCGGCGAAGGCGTCGCGCACGTGGTCGCGCAGCGCCTCGCGGCAGTGCACATCGCCCGCGGTGGCGACCCGGATGCGCTCGCTGGCGACCATGGGTGGTGGCCTACCCACTCGACCGGGTCGGATGCGCCACGCCTCCCGCGGGTATGGCGAAGGCATGCGAACCGCCGCCCAGGAGTTCGAGTCGATCATCGAGACGATGCGCCGCACGGCCGCGGTCCTGCGCGACGCCGAGATTTCCTTCGCGCTGGGCGGCAGCGTGGCCGCCTGGGCGCGCGGCGGCCCGGAGACCTGCAACGACGTGGACTTTCTGGTCGGTCCGGCCGACGCCGAGCGCGCCCAGGCCGCGCTCTCGGAGGCGGGAATGGACCCCGAGCGTCCGCCCGAGGGCTGGCTGCTCAAGGCCTACGACGAGGACACCCTGATCGATCTCGTCTTCGAGGTGGCCAGTGGCGACCCCGTGCCCGGCTTGATCGAGCGCGCAGACGACATGCGCGTGGCCTCGCTTGACGTGCGCGTCATGCGTCTGGAGGACGTGCTGGTGACCAAGCTGTGGAGCTTTGACGAGCACACCCTGGACTTCGCCGCCACGCTGCAGATCGTCCGCTCGCTGCGCGAGCAGGTCGACTGGGACGCCGTGCACGCGCGCACACAGGATTCTCCCTACGCGCGGGCGTTCCTCTCGCTGGTCAACGCCCTGGGGTTGACGTCAGAGGGGGCGGTCAGCGCACCCGCGGGCCTGCCGTCCGCGCGGGCCCGGC
>DASZCY010000047.1:0-1769 GCA_035942615.1 Solirubrobacteraceae bacterium
GCCGTCCACGCGGCACTCGGTCACGAAGTAGCGCAGCGAGTCCATGATGAGGCGGATCACCGCGGGACTTGTGGGGTTGAGCGAGTTGCCCGTCCCCGTGAAGTCCATGTAGAAGCGCGGGTCGTCCTCCACCAGCCGGTAGTAGGCGGCGTTGTCCACGCCGCGAAAGGAGAGCATCGGGCCGAGGTGGTTGCCCTCGGCGGTGTGGTTGTAGACCACGTCGAGGATCACCTCGATGCCCGCCCGGTGCAAGGCCTTGACCATGCCCTTGAACTCGCGCACCTGCTCCCCGGTGGTGCCGCCCCACGCGTAGCCGGCGTGCGGGGCGAGGTAGCCGATCGAGGAGTAGCCCCAGTAGTTGGACAGGCCGCGCTCGTGCAGGAAGCTCTCGTCGGCGATGTGGTGGATGGGCAGCAGCTCGACCGCGGTGACGCCCAGGTCCTTGAAGTGGGCGATGGCCTCCTCGCAGGCCAGCCCCGCGTAGGTGCCGCGCAGCGCCTCGTCCACCTCGGGGTGCAGCTTCGTGTGGCCGCGCACGTGGGTCTCGTAGATCACGGTGCGGTGCCACGGAATCTTGGGCGGGCGGTCGTCCTCCCAGTCGAAGCGGTCATCGATGACCAGGCACTTGGGGATGGCGTCCTGGTCGTCCTCGTCGTCGGCTTCGAGATCGGCCTCGTCGGTGCCGTCGGGCGTGTAGGGCAGCACGTTGGCGCGCTCCCAGCGCACGTTGCCCTCGATGGCCTTGGCGTAGGGGTCGATGAGCAGCTTGGCCGCGTTGAAGCGCTGGCCCTCGTCGGGCTCGTAGGGGCCGTGCACCCGGTAGCCGTAGCGCTGGCCGGGGCCCACGCCGGGCACGTAGACGTGCCAGTTGTGGTCGGACTGGTCGACGACCTCGATGCGCTCCTCCGTCTCGTCGCCGTCGAAGATGCACAACTCCACCCGCTCGGCGTGCTCGGAGAACAGCGAGAAGTTGGTGCCCTCTCCGTCCCACGCGGGGCCGAGGGGAAAGGGGCTGCCGGGCCAGGCCTCGCGCTCGCTCATCGCAGCAGGGCTCCTCCCAGCGGCGGCAGGGCGCCGTCCTCGATCAGGTGGGTGGCCAGCACGAGCTCGCCCTCGTCGGCCAGGGGCAGCGGCGTGTCGCCGAAGTTCATAACCAGGCGGTGGGCGCCGCGCCGGGCGCGCAGCCAGCGCTCGCGCTCGTTGAAGGCGACCTCGTCTACCTCCTGGCCGGCCAGGGTGCGCCGGGCTCTCAGCAGGCGACGGTAGAGGTCGCGCAGGCCGGGCTGCTCGGTGCGCGAGAGCTTGGAGCGCTCGAAGGTCTCGGAGGCCATGGGGTCGGGGATCTCCTCCCCGGCGAAGGCCGCGAAGGCGGCGAACTCGCGCCGCCGGCCCTCGCGGGTGGCCACGACGATCTCCTCGTCGATGTGGTCGGCGAAGAACAGGAAGGGGTGGGGCTCTCCGTACTCCTCGCCCATGAACAGCATCGGCACGAACGGGCTGAGCAGCGTCGCGAAGGCCGCCAAGGGATGCGCCCGGGGTGGGAGACGGTCGCCAAAGGCGCGGTTACCCACCTGGTCGTGGTTCTGGCTGAAGACCACGAACTGCTCGACGGGGCGGTCGGTGGCCGGGGCGCCGAAGCGCCGGTTGCGGAAGGTGGAGAACGTCCCGTCGTGCACGAATGGCCGTCCCAGCGCCTTGGCCAGGTCGCCGACGTGGCCGAACTCGGCGTAGTAGCCCTCGCGCTCGTCGGTGACCAGGGTGCGCAGTGC
>DASZCY010000048.1:0-9965 GCA_035942615.1 Solirubrobacteraceae bacterium
GCGCGGCGCCGAGCGCGCACGGGCGGCGTCGGTGCCGGCCGCCCCCTCGCGTTTGGTGCTGCGCCGCGCGGGGCGCGCGCGTGGCAGGCTGCCCAGCACGTCGCTGTCGCCCTGGGGGCGGGCGGGGGGCTGATCGTCGGCCATGGGCGCATCCTCTCAGATGCATTGCGCGGCCGGTCCGCGAGGAACGCGGGCAGATCGGGTACAGGTGACGGGGGCGAGGGTCTGGGCGGGGTAAAGCGTCGATAAGCGAGGCACCCCGAGCGCCTACGATGCGAGCATCCGCAGCGCTCGCCCTGCTTCCCTCGGGACGTCGAGTTGCCGGACGAACCCCGCGAAAGCGAAACGACATGTCTGTGGTTGAACTTCAAGAGCTCGAAGAGATCAAGGGCCTGATGGCCAAGGGCGCGCAGGCGGGCGTGCTCACCTACGCCGAGATCGCCGACGCCGTCTCGGAGCTCGACCTCGACGAGGCCGACATCGAGGACCTGCACGGCTTCCTCGAGCGCTCCGAGATCGAGCTGGTGGAGGAGATCGATCCGGCCACCGCCGCTGCCAACGAGGTGGAGCGCGCCCCCGACAAACGCGGCGGGCGCCGGGCCAAGCCGAAGACCATCGATTTCCGGCCCGACATGACCACCGACTCCCTCCAGCTCTTCCTGAAGGACATCGGCAAGGTCCGCCTGCTCACGGCGCAGGAGGAGGTCGATCTGGCCAAGCGCATCGAGCGCGGCGACCTCGACGCCAAGCAGAAGATGGTCGAGTCCAACCTGCGCCTGGTGGTCTCGATCGCCAAGAACTACCGCAACCAGGGGCTGCCCTTCCTCGACCTCATCCAGGAGGGCACGCTGGGCCTGGTCCGCGCCGCGGAGAAGTTCGACTACCGCAAGGGCTTCAAGTTCTCCACCTACGCGACCTGGTGGATACGACAGGCCATCGCCCGCGCGCTGGCCGACAAGGCGCGCACTATCCGCATCCCCGTGCACGTCGTGGAGAAGCTGAACAAGATCGGACGCGCGGAGCGCAAGCTGGTCACCGAGCTGGGCCGCGAGCCCTCGCCGGAGGAGATCGCCGAGGTGACGGGCATCGAGCCCGAGGAGGTCGACTCCATCAAGCGCTCCGCCCAGGCTCCGGTCTCCCTGGAGAAGCCGGTCGGCGACGAGGAGGAGTCGGAGTTCGGTCAGTTCATCGCCGACGAGCGGGCCGAGTCGCCCTACGAACGCGCCGCCGAGATCCTCACCAAGGAGGCGCTGCGCGAGGCGCTGGAGAACCTCTCCTACCGCGAGCGGCGCGTGCTCGCGCTGCGCTACGGCCTGGGCGGCGAGCACCCGCGCACGCTCGACGAGGTCGGGCGGACGTTCAACGTCACCCGCGAGCGCATCCGTCAGATCGAGAACCAGTCCCTGAAGAAGCTGCAGTCTCTGGCCGAGGCCCAGAAGCTGCGGGATGTCGCTTAGTTTTCGGGTCCCCGCCCTCCCCGCCCTCCTCGCGCTCGCCCTGGCCGCCGTCCCGGCGGCGGCCGTCGCGCAGGACAGGGCGCAGGCTCCGCCCGAGGACGTCCTCGACGCGGCCGGCTCGGTCGTCGCTGTCCACACGCCCCTGACCACCGGCGCCGCCTTCGTGCTGGAGGGCGCCGCAGACGAGGTCGTCACCCACGACGGGGTGGTGCGCGGCCAGGAGACCGCCCGCATCACCACCATCGACGGGCGGGCGATGGAGGGCACGGTGATCGGGCGCGACGCGGCGGCCGGGCTGGCGGTGCTCTCGGTGCCCGGTGTGCGCGTGCCCCCCCTGAGCCTCGCGCCCGAGTCAGCCGGTGAGGGCGACGAGGTGTTCGCCATCGGCCGCCCGCTGGGCTACGGCGACCGGCTGCGCCGCCTCGAGGTGGAGGCTCGCTCCGGCGAGGGCGCGCGGCGGCGCATCGAGCTCAGTGACTCGGCCAGCCCCGACGGCCTGGGCGGGCCGCTGGTGACCCCAGACGGCGGCGTGGTCGGCGTGGTGGTGGCCGATGCCCCCTCAAGCGCGCTGGCCGTGCCGGTGGGCCGGGCGGCGCGTATCGCCCGCGCCGAGGTCGAGAGCGTCTCCTGGACCACGGTGGGGGTGGGCGTCGTGGCGCTCCTCGCGGTGGTGGTGGGGCTTGCCAGCTGGTCGGCCGCGCGCGGTCAGCGCCGCTGGCGCGAGCACCTCGCGGAGGGCGAGCACGGATAGGTCGCCCCGTTTGGCCCCCGACCGGCCGGGGGAGCGCGGCGAGCATGCCGCGCGAAGCCACCCAGGCGACGACCATCACCGTGCAGGGCGTCAAGGTGCCCAAGCTGGGTCTGGGCACGTGGCAGCTGACCGGCAGCGACTGCGTGGAGGGGGTGCGCGACGCGTTGAGGCTCGGCTATCGCCACATCGACACCGCCGCCGCCTACGACAACGAGGAGGAGGTCGGGCGCGGGATCGCCGACAGCGGCGTCGAGCGCGACGAGGTCTTTGTCGTGACCAAGATCTCCCCCCGCGATGCCGCCCCCGACGACGTTCGCCGCTCCCTCGAGCGGTCTCTGCGCAAGCTGGATCTCGATCATCTCGACCTCCTGCTCCTGCACTGGCCCAACGACCAGGTCCCGCTGGCCGACACGCTGGGGGCCATGGAGGAGGCCATGCACGCCGGGAGCACGCGCGCCATCGGCGTGAGCAACTTCCCCGCGGATCTGTTGCGCGAGGCGCTCGACCGCGCCCCCGTGCTGTGCGACCAGGTCGAGTTCCACCCCTACCTGCCCCAGCCCGGCGTGCTCGCGCTGGCCCGCGAGCGCGATGTGCTGGTCACCGCCTACTCGCCCTTCGACCATGGCCGCCTGCTCGACGACCCCGTCCTCCGGGAGGTCGCCGACGAGCTGGGGCGCACGCCCGGCCAGGTCGCCCTGCGCTGGCTGCTCGACCAGCCGCAGGTCAGCGCGATCCCCAAGGCAGCCTCCCACGAGCGCCGCGAGGAGAACCTCGCGATCTTCGACTTCGACCTGACCGAGGACCAGCGCGGGCGCATCGCGGGGCTCGAGCGCGGCTGAGACGGGCAGACGGGTCCTCTCGCGGTCCAGCCTGAGGCGGGCCCTTCAAGCTCGCGCGGGGCCGCGCCGATCACATCGATGCCATGTTTGACATCACCCACGCCCTGCGCCGCCTCGTCGAGGTCGGCGGGTCCGATCTGCATCTCAAGGTGGGTGCGCCCGCCCTGGCCCGCGTGGACGGGCTGCTCGCCCCGCTGGAGGCCGACACCCCGAAGCTCACGCCCCAGGACACCGAGGACGCCGTCCACGCGCTGCTACACGACGAGGCCAAGCTCGCCGAGCTGCGCTCCGAGCACGAGGTGGACTTCGCCCACTCCATGCCCGGGGTGGCTCGCTTTCGCGTCAACGCCTTCCGCCAACGCGGTTCGCTGTCGCTTGTCTGCCGGGTGATCCCGGTCACCATCCGCACCATCGACGAGCTGGCGCTGCCACCGGTGGTGCGCACGCTGGCCGAGGAGGAGCGCGGGATCGTGCTGCTGACCGGGACCACCGGCTCGGGCAAGTCGACGACGCTGGCGGCGATGATCGACCACATGAACGAGACGGCTGCCCGCCACGTGGTGACCATCGAGGATCCCATCGAGTTCCTCCACAGCGACAAGCGCTCAGTGATCAACCAGCGCGAGGTGGGGGAGGACACCACCTCGTTCAAGCGGGCGCTGCGCCGCGTGCTGCGCCAGGACCCCGACGTGATCCTCGTAGGTGAGATGCGCGACGAGGAGACGGTGCACACGGCGCTGAGCGCGGCGGAGACCGGGCACCTCGTGCTCTCGACCGTGCACACCGTCGACGCGCCCGAGACGGTCAACCGCATCATCGACTTCTTCCCCCCGCACATGCACGGCCAGGTGCGCGCGATGCTGGCGGGCACGCTGAAGGGGGTCATCTCCCAGCGCCTGGTGCGCGGGGCCGACGGCGGGCGCGTGGCCACCTGCGAAATCCTGCGCATGACCGGCCGGGTGCGCGACATGATCATGGATCCCGACAAGACCGGCCAGCTGACCGAGGTGGTGGCCGACGGCGCCTACTACGGCATGCAGACCTTCGACCAGGCCCTCTTCCACCACGTCAAGGCGGGGCGGGTCACCGCCGAGGAGGCCCTCAAGGCGGCCACCAGCCCGCACGACTTCAAGCTGCTGCTGGCCGCCGACGGCCGGCGCGGCACGACGATGGACGACCTGGCCTCGGCGCAGGAGCGCCGCGCGGTGGCTTGACGGCGCCTGCGCGCCACGGCAGGCTGCCCCTTCCACGACCGGAAGGGATGCAGCGTGCAGACCAGCCTCCAGGAGTTCGGCGAGACCCAGTCCACGGACGCGTTCTCGTTGCAGAACGGCAAGCTGCTCAAGGTCCGCCTCGAGGAGGTGACCATCCAGGCCAAGCTGGGCTCGATGGTCGCCTACCAGGGGGAGGTGAGCTTCGAGCACGCCGGCAGCGGTGGGCTGTCGCGCTTCGTCAAGAAGGCGGTGACCGGCGAGGGCACCGACCTCATGAAGATGTCTGGCCGCGGCGAGGTGTTCCTGGCCGACACCGCCCAGGACATCCACCTGATCTACCTGGAGAGTGACCAGGTGACCGTCAACGGCCCCAACCTCCTGGCCTTCGACGCGGGCATCGACTGGGACATCGAGCGCCTCAAGGGTGGTGCGGCCGGCGCGCTGGCCGGCGGCCTGTTCAACACCACGCTGAGGGGCACCGGCTGGGTGGCCATCCTCTCCGACGGCCCGCCGGTGCTCCTGGACGTCGCCTCGGCCCCCACGTTCGCCGACGCGCAGGCGGCCATCACGTGGTCCTCAGGGGTCACGACCTCGCTCAAGACGGACTTCAAGGCCAAGGACCTCATCGGCCGCAGCTCGGGCGAGAGCGTGCAGCTGGCCTTCAGCGGCCAGGGGTGGGTTCTGGTGCAGCCCTCCGAGGGGCAGGTTTCCGCCGTGCCCGGTCAGGGCGCGGGTGGCGGAGGCCTGGGAGGCCTGCTCAAGGGTTGACCCACTTCAGGGAGTAAAGTATCGGCAGGATGGCCGTCGACGAGACCTGTCCCGTCTGCCGCACCGCGGACATCGTCTGCGGCAAGTGGACGCTGCTGCTGGTGCGCGACCTGGCCGAGGGCCGGTCGCGCTTCTGCGAGCTCGAGCGCTCGCTGAGCGGGATCAGCCCGCGCACGCTCTCCCTGCGCCTGCGGGCCTTGGAGGAGGAGGGCATCGTCGCGCGCGAGACCTTCCCCGAGGTGCCTCCGCGGGTGGAGTACGCGCTGACCGACAAGGGACGCGCGCTGCTCCCCATCATCGACGGCATGCGCGCCTACGGCGAGCGGTGGCTGCCCGGGGACTGTGAGCAGGTCGGGGAGCCCTCCGGGCCGTCGCTGGCCGCGGCGTAAGCCGCTCGGCTACGCGAGCGGCTTGAGTCCGCGGCCGCCGCGCTGGGCCTCGCTGCGGAGGTCGACCTTCTCGCAGTTGCGAAACGTGTAGCGGTGCTTGCGCGAACGCGCGACGTGGTAGATGTCGCGCCCGGGCCCGCAGTCGACCAGGCCGCGACCGTAGTGGACGGAGATCGCGTCGTTGCCGGTGCCCCCATAGATCGTGTTGCGACCGTGCGAGCCGTAGATGAAGTCGCTGCCCGAGCCGCCCCAGATGCGGTCATGCTGTGCGGACGGCTGGTTGCGCCCGTCCCAGTCGCCCCACAGCACGTCGGAGCGTCCCCTGCCGCGCAGCACGTCAGACCCATGGTGGCCCAGCAGCTCGTCCGAACGCTCCGTGCCCGTGAAGTCGGCCGAGCGCAGCTGTGCCTTCATGATGACGCCGTCGATGGTGGGCCAGTACCCGTGGGAGGCGCAGCCGGTGCACGGCCGGCCGGGGATGTGGCTGGCCAGGGCCACGCCGGCGAGTCCCAGCAGCGCCGCGCACGCGACGGCGAGAGCAAGCAGACTGCGCAAGGCGACCGGTCGGCCGCCGCGTGGTGAGGGACCCTCGTCGACACCGGGCATGCACGCGCGGGTTGATGGGGTGGTGGATGATGGGAGTGGGGTCACGAGAGTGATGAGGATGGATGTCGGCGGGAGATACGCAACACCCGATTCGGGGGTTGCCGATCCTAGAGGTCATCGGCCGGTCCCGCCCTGGGCTTGAGGGGCGGATACGTCCCGGCGCGCCGGCGCTCAGTGGGCGTGGACGGCGGTGGGGGACAGCGCGTGCGCCGGTAGGCGCAGCGCGAGCGCACCCGCTACTGCCGTGGTGATCGGCACGGCGGCCAGCAGTCCGGCCGAGCCCACCAGCATGGCCACCAGCGGCTCGGCCACCGACTCGGCGTTGAGCGCCTGTCCGGGCGCGACGTCGCCCAGGCCGAGGATGAGCAGAGCGGGCAGCGAGGCCCCCACGTAGGCGAGCACGAGCGTGTTCACCGTGGCCGCCGCATGGTCCTGGCCGACGCCCAGCGCCTCGCGGTACAGGCGGCGAAAACCCATGGCCGGGTCGGCGCGGCGCAGGGCCATGACCGCCGAGGACTGCGAGACGGTGACGTCGTCGAGCACCCCCAGCGCTCCGATGACCATCCCGGCTAGCACCAGGCCCTCGAGCGAGAGGTCCTGGCGACCGGCCAACAGCAGCTGCGAGGCGTCGGAGGCGAGGCCAGTGAGGTGGGCAGCCTCCACGAAGACCACCGCCAGCGTGACGATCAGGGCGAGGCTCGCCGCGGTGCCCGCGATGGCGGCCAGGCTCTTGGCGCCCAGCCCGTGGGCGAGGGGGATGGTGACGAGCATCACCGCCAGGGCGCCCGCGACCGCCACGGCCAACGGGGGCTGGCCAGCCAGGATGGCGGGGACCACGAAGGCGAACACCACCACCACGCTGGCCGCCAGGCCGACCAGCGCCCGCGCGCCACGGGCACGGCCCAGCGCGATGACCAGCACCGCGAAGCCCACGGCGAGCCACAGCAGGGGGGCACGGCGCTCGAAGTCCACCAGCGTGAAGGGGTCGGCGACCTGCGCCGGCGTGCCCGCCGGGACCTCGTTGCGCACCAGGCGCACCTCGTCGCCCACGGCCGGCTCGGGGTCCGAGACTGCTTCGCCCACGCGCAGGCTCGCGGTTTCGCCCGTCTCGAGGGCGGCAGCGACCCGCCGGCAGTCGCGAGCCATCGGGGTGCGACAGGGGATCGCCTCCACGCTGACCACCCGCGCGCCCAGGGTGTCGGCGCGCTGGGCCTCGGGCGGCACGCCCGGTCGCTCGGCGGGCCACAGCGCCACGAGCCCGACCACGGTGGCCACGGCCAGGGCGACCACTCCGGCGGCGAGCGTGCGCCCGGCGCGCGAGCGCAGGATCGATGAGGAGGGCACGAGGGTCCCTTCGCGCGGCGCGACGGCTTCCCTGCCGCGTCCTCGTCGGACCATGTGCATGAACTGCATGGCTGGGGCGATGATGGCCGGCGCGTCGTGGGCATCTCCCAAGCTAGCGGTTACTGAGAATCATTATTGCTAGGGTGGCGGCATGGCTCGCCGCCTCCTCGCGCTCCTCGTTCTGGCCGCTACCGTCCTCGTCGCCTGCGGCGGCGGGGAGCAGGCCGGGGCGGGGGGCGGCGGCCTGAGCGTCGTCGTGACCACCACCCACGTGGCCGATCTGGCCCGCAACGTCGCCGGGCGGCGCGCCGAGGTCACGAGCCTGTTGCGTGCCAACACCGATCCACACGACTTCGAGCCGCGACCCAGCGACGCCCGCGCCCTGGCCGAGGGCGACCTCGTGCTGCGCTCGGGCGGCGAGATCGACGAGTGGCTGGCCGGCCTGATCGAGAGCACGGGCGGCAACGCGCCGGTGATCGACCTGATGGGGGCGGTGCGGACCATCGAGGGTGGCGAGCACGACCATGCCGAGGACGGTGATGAGCGCCAGGCTGCCTCGACCGACCCGCACTGGTGGCTGGACCCGCGCAACGCGATGGCCGCCGTCAAGCGCATCCGTGACGTGCTGATCGAGGCCGACCCCGAGGGCCGCACCGCCTACCAGCGCAACGCTGCCGCCTTCCTCGACCGCCTGCGCGCGAGCGACGAGGCCATCGCGGCGTGCATGGAGGCCGTCCCCGCCGACGAGCGCAAGCTCGTCACCAACCACGACGCGCTGGGCTACTTCGCCGCGCGGTATGACATCGAGGTGGTGGGCACCGTCCTGCCCGCGCTGAGCACCAGCGCCCAGCCCTCGGCCGGGCAGATCGCCGAGCTGGTCGAGACGATCGAACGCGAGGGCGTGCGCACGATCTTCCCCCAGAGCCAGCTGGGCGCCGGCCTCGAGCAGGCGCTGGCGCGCGAGACCGGTGCGCGGGTCGGTCCCCCCCTGTGGACCGACGCGCTGGGCCCCGAGGGCTCGCCGGGCGCCCCCTACCTCGACGCGCTTGGCTTCAACGCGCAGGCCATGGCCCGGGGCTTCGGCGGGTCCTGCTCCCTCTGAGCGCCGCGCTCAATGATGGTGGTGCGGGTGCTCGCCCTCGAGCGCGCGCTGGGGCAGGCGGACCGCGAGCGCCGCGGCCAGCGCGGTGTTCAGCGTCACGGCCGCGATGAGGCCGATGGAGCCCACCAGCGTCGCCACGATCTCCTCGGCGACGTTCTCGCGCGTCAGGGCCGTGCCCAGGCTCGTGCCCTGGGTCTCGAAGATCAACAGCACCGGCAGCGCCGCGCCCACGTAGGCCAGCACGAGCGTGTTGACCGCCGCGCCCACGTGATCGCGCCCCACCGCCAGCGCGCCGTGGAAGAGCTGGCTTGCCTTCTGGGCGGGATCAGCGCGGCGCAGTGCCATGACGGTGGAGGCCTGGGAGACCGTCACGTCGTCGAGCACGCCCAGCGCGCCGATCACGATGCCGGCGAGGACCAGGCCCGACGTCGAGAGGGTCCCCCCGCTGCCTCCACGCAGCAGGGTGGCCTCCTCGGAGGCAAGACCGGTGATGCTGGCCAGTTCCACGAACACGAGCGCCAGCAGGGCGGTGAGCAGCAGAGCCGCCGCGGTGCCCAGCATCGCCGCGGCGCTCTGGGCTCCTAGCCCATGGGTAAGCGAGATGGTCAGCAGCATCACGCCGAAGGCTCCAACCAGCGCGACGCCCAGCGGCGGCCCGCCCTGGATGATCGCGGGTACCACGAAGACCAGCACGAGCACCAGCGAGCCGCCCAGCCCCAGCAGCGCCAGCGCCCCGCGCCGGCGACCGAAGGCCACCACCAGCGCCACGAAGAACAGCGCCAGGAGCAGGAGCGGCGTGCCGCGCTGGAAGTCCACGAACACGTAGGTCTGCTCGCTCTGGCCCGCCTGGGGCGGGGCGTCGAGGCCCAGGCCGGAAACGGGATCCAGCGCGAGCACGCGGATGTCGTCGCCGACCTCGACGTCGGGCTGGTTCTCGTCGTCGGGGAGCGTGACGAGCTGGGTGCTTCCCGCTTCCTTACCCGCGCCCAGCTCGACGGCCAGGCGGTAGCACCCCGGCCCGGCGACCTCCGCGCAGCCGCCGGAGATGACGGCCTGCACCTGGGCGGGCACCGTGTCGCCGGCCACGACCTCCTGCACGTCGATGGCCTCGCCCCGCGGCCAGAGCACCGCCAGGCCGATCACGGTCAGCACGAGGATGACGCCCAGCGCACCGGCCACGGCGCGCCCGGCGAGGGTGTCCACCAGCGCCCGCATGAGCCGCGCAGACTAGACACGGCGGGCGACACCATGCAGGGGCAGGGGCGCCGGGTCCCCGCGGCGAACCGGTCGGGCGATGCGCGAGCGGGTCCTGCACGACGCCCTGGCCTCTTTCGCGAGCGAGGCGGCCGCTCGGCTTGCGGCCGACGTGGCGGCGGGCGAGGAGCTGGGCTTCGAGGTCGTCGAGCACGGCCACCGCTCGGCCACGCCGCTGTACTGCTACCGCCCACTGACCGGTGGATTCATCGACGAGCGGGTCGCGCTGCTCGCCCACCTG
>DASZCY010000049.1:0-5090 GCA_035942615.1 Solirubrobacteraceae bacterium
GGCGTGCCCGTCGAGGGGCCGTACAAGGCCGACCACTACCGGTACTAGGCCCTGAGCACCCCTCTCGGACGCCGCTGTCGTTGTCCCCGAGGGTGGGCCGTGCGGAGCACTGTCCCACCCTCGACTCCTGGGCAGCGGCGCCGATAGGCGCCCTCAGCGCCTAGTACGGCGTTGGCGTGGGTTCGATCATCGCTGATCCGTCGCTGGCTTCGGCGGGGCGGGACCGGATCGCGTGGGCCGGCGCCCAGATGCCGGTGCTGGCCTCGATCGGTGCGCGCTTTGCCCGAGAACGGCCCTTCGACGGCCTGCACGTGGCCGCGTGCCTGCACGTCACCGCCGAGACGGCGGGGCTCATGCGCGTCCTGGTGGCGGGCGGTGCGCAGGTCGCGCTGTGTGCCGCGAATCCCCTGGCCACCCAGGACGCGGTGGCCGCGGCGCTGGTCGCCGACGACGGCGTGGAGGTCCTGGCGCGGCGCGGCGAGGATGCAGCGGCCTACCGGGCCCACATCGAGGCGCTGGTGGCCGCCGGTCCGCGCCTGGCCCTCGACGACGGCGCGGAGCTGATCGGCGGCCTGCACGCCCGCGGGGGAGCCGAGGCCGTGCTGGGCGCCACCGAGGAGACCACCACGGGCCTCCTGCGCCTGCGCGCGCTGGCCGCCCAGGAGGGTCTGGCCTGCCCGGTGGTGGCCGTCAACGAGGCCCGTGCCGAGCGAGCGTTCAACGACCGCTACGGAACCGGGCAGTCCACGCTGGACGGCATCCTGCGCGCCACCAACCTGCTGCTGGCCGGGCGCACCGTCGTCGTGCTGGGCTACGGCTGGACGGGCCGCGGAGTCGCCCAGCGCGCCCGCGGCCTGGGCGCGTCGGTGGTGGTCTGCGAGGTCGAGGCGATGCCCGCCCTGGAGGCACGCATGGAGGGCTTCTCGGTCATGCCCGCCCTGGAGGCCGCCCGTCACGGAGAGGTCTTCATCACCGTGACCGGCGGGCGCGACGCGCTGCGCGCCGAGCACTTCGAGCGCATGCGCGACGGCGCGGTGCTGGCCAACGCCGGGCACTTCGACGTGGAGATCGACCGTCGCGGGCTGGGCGAGCTGGCCGGCGGCCGCGTGCGCGAGGTCTTGCCCCTGGTGGAGCAGTACGAGATCGACGGGCGGCGCCTCAACCTCCTGGCCCGCGGCCGTGTCGTGAACCTGGCCGCCGCCGAGGGCCATCCGGCCGCGGTCATGGATGTCTCCTTCGCGCTTCAGGCCCTGGCGGCCGAGCATGTCGTGCGGGCCCACGACAGCCTCGGCCCAGGCGTCCACCCGGTGCCGGTGGCCATCGACGAGGAGGTCGCCCGCCTCAAGCTCGCCTCCCTCGACGTGCAGATCGACACCCTCAGCGAGGAGCAGCGCAGCTACCTGCGGGCGTTCCGCTGAGAGCGATGTCCCGGCCCCTCGGCGACGCCGTGGGAAGCATGGTCGTGGGCGGCCTGCGCGGGGCCTGTTGGCTGGAGCTCACGCTCGACGGTCTCGACCCACTCCTGGTGGACCTCGAGCAGCCTGCGCCCGAGCCAGTGGCAAAGGTGCAGGTAGCGAGCGCGATGGGGAATCGACTCGGCGACTCGCTCTGCGTTCTCGAGCGCCTCGGAGAGCTCGGCTATCCGCTCCGAAAGGCCCCGGAGGCTTCCCACGATCGCCTCGTCGTCTACCAGGTCGCCCGCGAGCAGACGAATCGCAGCCTCGTTCTGGATCCGCGGGAAGTCCGCCGGCTGGGCGAGCCACCTGCGCAGCGCCTCCAGGCCCCTGTCGGTGAGGGTGTAGACGGTCCTGGGCTTCGTCCTGCCCGGCTCCTTGCGGGAGGCGAGGTAGCCAAGCGAGCGAAGGCGCTTGGGCTCCGAGTAGTACTGACTCGGGGCGGCCGTCCAGTAGAGCGGACTCCTTCTCATCATGGTCGCGAGGTCGTGTGGCGCCGCGCCCTCGCGGCCCACCAGCGCGAGCACCACGTACGAGGTGGGTGTGAGTTCTCCCCTTGACAAGACTCCAGCCTAGAGTTAGCGTAACTCTAGAACAGAGTCTACCCGTCGGCAGGTCGGCAGCTCAGCACCGCAGCCGACGGACCGGAGGAGAGTGCATGGCCACCAACGTCGAGACCGTCGAGAAGATCTACGCCGCGTTTGGGAGGGGCGATCTGCGGACCGTCCTCGACGCGTTCGACCCGGAGATCGCCTGGATCGCGCCCCCGACGCTCCCGTGGTCGCGGGGCGAATACCGCACGCCCGCCGAGGTCCGTGAGTACTTCGCAAGCTTCGGCGCGGCGCTCGAAGCGCCACACTTCTCGTTCGATGAGCTGATCGAGGCGGGCGACAGAGTCGTCGCAATCGGGCACGAGAACGCACGGGCGCGGCCGACGGACCGCCACTTCTCGATGCGGGTGGCTCATATCTGGACGATTCGCGAGGGCAGGGCCGTCCGGATGGAGGGCATCCCAGACTCGGCCACGGTTGTCGAGGCGTTCGAGACGCGGAGGGCGCCCGTCGCCTAGGACAGGTCCCCTGCGGATGCCCGCAGCGGCCATAAGGACGCGCGCGACCGGTCGGGGGCCCAGGGGCCGGCCTCGTGGCAGGGCGCGCTCGTGCAAGAGTCCCGGCATGGACGCCTTGGAGAAGATGCGAACGGAGGGCCTGGACGAGGTGGCGGTGAAGACCTTCGCCACCCACCTCGAGGACCTGCGCGCCGGAGAGCAGGGCATGCTGCCCGAGGGCGACATCGAGCCCGTGGAGTCGCTCCCCGCGCTCGAGGATCTGCCGCCTGGCGAGGAGGCAGTGGCGGCCCTGGACGCCACCGTGGTCATCAAGCTCAACGGCGGCCTGGGCACGAGCATGGGGATGAGCGGACCCAAGTCGCTGCTGGAGGTCAAGGAGGGCAAGAGCTTCCTCGATCTCAGCGTGGCCCAGGTGCAGGCGCTGCGCGCGCGGACGGACGCGCGGCTGCCGCTGGTGCTCATGAACTCCTTTGCCACCCAGGAAGCCTCCCTGACCGCGCTGGAAGGTCACGGCGACGTGTCGGGTGACCTGCCCGCCGACTTCGTGCAGGGCCGCGTGCCCAAGCTGCGCGCCGACACCCTCGATCCGATCGACTGGTCCGAGGACCCCGCTCAGGAGTGGGCGCCGCCCGGTCATGGCGACCTGTTCCCCTCGCTGGTCAGCTCGGGGCTGCTGGACACGCTGCTCGACCGTGGCTACGAGCGGGCCTTCGTCTCCAACGTGGACAACCTCGGCGCGTTGCTCGAGCCGCGCATCCTGGCGTGGATGTCCGCCGAGGAGATTCCGTTCGTCATGGAGGTCGCCCGGCGCACGGAGGCCGATCGCAAGGGGGGCCATCTCGCCCGCCGCTCCGATGGCGGCCTGGTGCTGCGCGAGGTGGCCCAGACTCCCGAGGAGGACCTCGACGCCTTCCAGGACGTCGAGCGCCATCGCTTCTTCAACACCAACACGCTGTGGCTCGACCTGCGCGCCCTGCGGGCGCTGCTCGACGAGCGCGACGGCGTGCTGGCACTACCCCTGATCGTCAACCGCAAGACCGTCGACCCTGCCGACAAGGGCTCGCCCGAGGTGATCCAGCTCGAGACGGCGATGGGCGCGGCCATCGATGTCTTCGACGGCGCGCAGGCGGTGTGCGTGCCGCGCACGCGGATGGCGCCCGTCAAGACCACCAACGACCTGCTCGTGCTGCGCTCGGACGCCTATACGCTCGAGGACGACGGACGCGTCACGCCGGTGCGCGACCAGGGCGACCCGCTCGTCGACCTGGACGCCGACCACTTCAAGCTGCTGGACGACTTCGAGGCCCACTTTCCCGCCGGGCCTCCCTCGCTGGTCGCCTGCGACCGCCTCACGGTGGATGGCGACGTGACCTTCGGGCGCGGCGTGGTGGTGCGCGGGGCGGTGCGCGTCGAGGGGCCGCGGCGGATCGAGGACGGCGCGGTGCTGGAGGGCTGAGCGCGCTGCTCAGGCGGGCCCGTAGCGCTCGGCGCGCTGCTCCTCGCGCTCGGACTCGCCCAGCGCCCGCACGAAGAGCCAGACGAGCGCGACGCCCATGATCACCGACTGCTCCAGGGCCATGATGGCGCCCCCGACGGCCTGGTCGGTTTCCGGGCTCAGCCCCCACACCGGCGGGCCGCCGGCGTAGACGTCGTACAGCAGGCCAGGGGAGAAGGTCAGCGCGACGCCGAGCAGGCCGACCAGCACCTTGGTCGTCGCCATGTAGACCACCGGGCCCATGCCCCCCAGGCGGTGGCGACCGCGGATGGGCGAGAGGAGGTGCCACCAGTAGGCCAGGCCGGCCGCCGCGAAGCTCAGGTGCTCGACCACATGGACCACGGGGACGCGCACGGCTGCGTCGTAGAGGACGGGAACGTGCCACAGCCACATGACCGCGACGTAGAGGGCGATGGCGAAGCCGGGGTGGGCCAGGGGGCCGGCTGCGCGCTCCAGGCGCTGCACGCGCCGGGTCACGGGGCGCAGGAGCACCCGCGTGAGCCCCAGCAACACCAGCACTGTGCTCACGTCCAGCAGCACGACGTGCTGGATCATGTGCATGGTGAACAGCTCCTCGCCTAGGGTGTCGATCGGCGAGACGAGCGCCAGCACCCCCAGGCCGACACCGGCGACGAACGCGGCCAGGCGCACGGCCCCGCCCCCCACCGCCCGCCAGCGGCGCACGTAGAGGACCAGTGCGGCCGCGCCGAGCACGAGCACGACGGGCTCGAGAGACCATGAGGCGTCGGGGCTCACCGACGGATTCTCGCAGCCGCCTCCAGGGCTCGCCCGACACACACCCGGCACTAGGCGGCACCCTGGCGCCACACCGGGCGCGGCAGGCTGGTGGGGCGGTGGTCGCCTCCCTCGTCGCCCTCCTCGTCCCGCCCCGCTGCCTGGCCTGCAGCACCCCGCCGCGGCGCCCCGAGGAGATGCTGTGCGCGGCGTGCCGGCGCGCCCTGCCGTGGCTGGACGGCCCGCGCTGTCCGCGCTGCGCCCTGCCGGCCCCGTGCACGCCCTGCCCGGCGCGGCGGGCGGCCTTTGCGGCGGCGTGGTCGCCGATGGCCTACGC
>DASZCY010000050.1:0-7941 GCA_035942615.1 Solirubrobacteraceae bacterium
GCGCATGGCGTCAGTGCCCCGCACCGTGCCCGCGAGCTTGGACTCGACCAGGGTGGCGATGGAGACGTCGCCGTAGGTGTAGCCCAGGCCGGTGTGACCGCCCGCCTCGGCCTCGACGACCACGCAGGTGGTCGAGTCCCACTCCAGAGTCCCGTCAGACTCGGGCTCGTCCATGGGCACCGTGTAGGCGGCGACCGACACGCTGTCGATGCGCGCGGCGGAGGTCGTTACGTGACCGCCCGAGGTGGCTCGCGCGCGTTCTCCCATGGCCATCAACGGTTGGTGAACTCGGCGACCTTCTGCTTGAGCGACTCCTTGATGACGCGCCCGCGGTTCTCGTCGCCTTCCATCAGCGCACGGGAGATCTTCTTGGCCTGCTCCATCTTGATGTGCGGCGGCAGCGGGGGGAACTCGGGGTCGGTGACCGCCTCGAAGACCACGGGGCGGTCGGCGCTCAGCGCCTCCTCCCACGCCGCGGCGACCTGCCCGGGCTCCTCGACGCGGATGCCCTTGAGGCCCAGCAGCTCGGCGTAGCCCGCGTAGGGGAAGTCGGGGAGGTCCTGGGAGGCCTCCATCTTGGGATCGGAGGCCTGTACGCGCTGCTCCCAGGTGACCTGGTTGAGGTCGTGGTTGTTGAGCACCAGCACGATCAGGCGCGGATCGCTGTACTGGCCGTCGCGCCACAGGCGCGCGATGTCGATCAGCTCGCTGATGCCGTTCATCTGCATGGTGCCGTCGCCCACGCAGGCGATCACCGGGCGGTCGGGATAGGTCATCTTCGCGGCCGTCGCGTAGGGCACCGCCGGACCCATCGTGGCCAGCGTGCCGGAGAGGATCGCGTCCATCCCGTCGCGCAGCTTGAGGTTGCGGGCCCACCAGTTGGTCGACGACCCCGAGTCGGCGGTCACGATGCAGCGGTCGGGCAGGCGCGGGCTGAGCTCGTGGAAGACCAGCGTGGGGTTCAGCCCGTCCTCCATCGGCTTGTGGGCACGGTCGGCGAGAATCTCCCACCAGCGCTCGGTCTCGTGCTCGATGTGCTCGCGCCAGGAGCGGTCCGCCTTGCGCTGTAGCCGGGGGATCAGCGCGCGCAGGGTCTCCTGGGCGTCGCCCACCAGCCCGACCTCCATTGGGTAGCGCAGGGCGATCATGCGCGCGTCGATATCGATCTGCACGCCGCGGGCCTCGCCCGGCTCGGGCAGCCACTCCGAGTACGGGAAGCTCGAGCCGACCATGAGCAGCGTGTCGCAGCCGTCGATCATCTCGTCGGTCGGCTTGGAGCCCAGCAGGCCGATGGCCCCGGTGACGTAGGGCAGGTCGTCGGGCAGCGCCGCGCGGCCGTTGAGGGCCTTGGCCACCCCGCACCCCAGCAGGTCGGCCACCTCCTTGACCTCGTCGGCTGCGCCCTTGGCGCCCTGGCCGATGAGCATGGCTACCTTCTCGCCGGCGTTGAGGACCTCCGCCGCCTTGGCGATCTCGCTGTCCGGGGGGATGATGCGCGGCTGCGCCGACGGGGTGTTGGGCCGGCCCGAGAAGATGGCGCCGTGCTCGCGCGGAGGATCGGAGTAGGGCTGCTCCTGCACGTCGGCGGGGACGATGATGCAGGTGGGCGAGCGCGTCGCCTTGGCGATGCGCACCGCTCGGTCGACGAGGTGGCGCGTCTGGGAGGGCGACATGCACACCTGCACGAACTCCGAGCAGACATCCTTGAAGAGGGTGTTGAGGTCGACCTCCTGCTGGAACTGGCCGCCCAGCGAGAACGTCTTCTGCTGGCCGACGATCGCCACCACCGCCTGGTGGTCGAGCTTGGCGTCGTACAACCCGTTGAGCAGGTGGATGGCGCCCGGGCCCGAGGTGGCCATGCACACGCCCACCTCGCCGGTCAGCTTGGCCTGGGCGGTCGCCTTGAAGGCCGCCAGCTCCTCGTGGCGGCACTGGGTGAACTCCACCTTGTCGCCGACCTCGTGAAAGGCGCCGACCAGGCCGTTGATGCCGTCGCCCGGGTAGCCCCAGATGCGGGTGACGCCCCACTCGTGCAGGCGGTTGACGAGGAAGGCGGCGACGGTGCCGGACTCGGAGGAGGTCTTGGTCAGGCGGCTCATCGGGCGGGCTCTCCTTTGCTCTGGGGCAACGTGCGCCTACCCCCGGCCGTGGTGAGGCCAAGCGCGAGCGCCTGCGCGCCGTCCTGCGCCTGACAGCCGTGGCCGGCAGCGTCACGTGACACCCCCAAGGTGGGGTATGGCCGGGTGGTGAGCCGGCAGCCTCCGATAGGCCCGCGCGTGCTGCGCGAGTACGCGCTGCTGGCCGATGGCGAGCGCGGCGTACTGGTGGGTCCTCAGGGGGACCTGGCCTGGATGTGCTTTCCCGCCTGGCACTCCGATGCGGTGCTGTCCTCCCTGCTGGGCGGCGGGGGCGCCTACTCGGTCACCCCGAGCGAGCGGTTCGTGTGGGGCGGCGCCTACGAGGAGGGATCGCTCATCTGGCGCAGCCGCTGGGTGACCGAGGAGGGGATCGTGGAGTGCCGCGAGGCTTTGGCCTTCCCGGGCGATCCGCAGCGGGCCACCGTCCTGCGCCGCGTGGAGGCCGTGGAGGGCGACCACCGCCTCGACGTCGTGCTCGACCTGCGCGCCGGCTTCGGCGAGCACCGCCTGGAAGACCTCGAGCAGCGCGACGGGCGCTGGACCGCGCACTCGGGGGAGGTCCATCTGCGCTGGGCCGCCGGCGCGGAGGCGCAGCGCGGCGAGGCGAGCGACGGAGCGCCCTCGGTGGGCATGGTGGTGGAGGTGGCCGAGGGCGCTGCACACGACCTCGTGCTCGAGTTGGCGCTCCAGCCGCTGGAGGACCGCCCGGCGCCCGACGCCGGCAGGGCCTGGGAGGCCACCGAGGCAGCCTGGGCCGAGCGCGTGCCCGCGCTGGCGCTGGGCCATGCTCGGCGCGACGCCCGCCATGCCTACGCGGTGATGCGAGGGATGACCGCCCGCGGCGGGGGCATGGTAGCGGCCGCGACCACCTCGCTGCCCGAGCGAGCGCAGGAGGGGCGCAACTACGACTACCGCTACGTCTGGATTCGCGACCAGTGCTTCGCGGGCCAGGCGGTCGCCGCCGCCGTGGGCGCCGATCCGCTTCTGGACGCCGCCGTGGAGTTCGTGGGCGCCCGGCTGCTGGCCGACGGCGCCGACCTGGCGCCCGCCTACACCATCCACGGCGAGCCGGTGCCCGGCCCGCGGCACGTGGGCCTGCCCGGCTATCCCGGCGGCGCCGACGTGATCGGCAACCACGTGCGCACCCAGTTCCAACTCGACGCCTTCGGGGAGGCGCTGCTGCTCTTCGCCGCCGCCGACGCCCACGGCCATCTGGGCGAGGACGGCTGGCGCGCCGCCGACGTGGCCGTCGAGGCCATCGCGCAGCGGTCCGACGAGGCCGACGCGGGCATCTGGGAGCTGGCGCCCGCACGCTGGGCCCACAGCCGCCTGGCCTGCGCGGCAGGCCTGATGGCGATTGCCCGGGCCACCGGCCCGGGGCCGCGAGGCGCCACGTGGCAGGCGCTGGCCGACAGGCTGGTAACCGACGCGGCCCGCGACTGCCTGCACCCCGACGGGCGCTGGCAGCGCGCCCCCGACGACGAGCGCCTCGACGCGGCGCTGGTGCTGGCCGCGGTGCGCGGCGCCATGGCCCCAGACGATCCGCGCACGCGGGCCACCCTCGAGGCCTACCTGCGCGAGCTCACCCAGGACGGCTACGCCTACCGCTTCCGCCAGGACGCGCGGCCGCTGGGGGAGGCCGAGGGCGCCTTCCTGCTGTGCTCCTTTGCGCTGGCCATGGCCCTCGAGTGCCAGGGGGAGCACGGCGAGGCGGTGCGCTGGTTCGAGCGCGGGCGGGCGGCCTGCGGCCCGCCGGGGCTGTTCTCCGAGGAGTTCGACGTGGCCCAGCGTCAGCTGCGCGGCAACCTGCCCCAGGCCTTCGTACACGCAACGATGCTCGAGTGCGCGGCGCGGCTGGACGGGGGCGGCTACGCCGCCCCGTAGTCCAGCTCGAACCAGATGCGCGTGTGCGCCCCTTCGCGCGTCATGCCCCACCGGCGCGCCATCTGCTCCACGAGGAACAGGCCCATCCCCGCGCTCTCCTCGTCGGCGCCGATGGCGCCGGGCCGGGGTACCAGGCCGGGCCCCGCGTCGGTGACCTGCACGCACAGGTAGCCGTCCTTCGGGGTCATGGCCAGCCGGACGTCGTCGCGGGAGCGCCCGTGCTTGACCGCGTTGGTCACCACCTCGCTGATCAGCAGCCCGAGCTTGCCCCCCTGCTCGGCGTCCAGCAGGCCGGCGGCGACCTCGCCGGCATGCCGGCGGGCCTGCTGGACCGATTCGGGCGACGGTGCCAGCGCCACCATCACCGGCTCTTGCTGCCTGGTGGCTGTCTTCGGGCCCATCGCGCCACATTATGCGCGTTCCGCCCGCACGGGGTGCCGGCGGAGGCGGTCACGCGAAGCCCTTCCGCCGCCCCTCGCCGGAGCTCATCGCGCGCCTCCGCTCCCGACCCGCTCGGCGTGCGCGTAGACGTTCACGCGGCCGCGCCGGGCGAAGCCCGCCAAGGTCAGCCCGAGCTCGTCGGCCAGCTCCACGGCCAGCGACGAGGGGGCGCCGACACCCACCAGCACCGGCGCACCGGCGCGCACCGCCTTGTGGACCAGCTCGAAGGACAGGCGGCCGCTGACGCACAGCAGCAGCCCATGCAGGGGCAGCGCACCGTCCAGCAGCCGGCGCCCCACCACCTTGTCAACCGCATTGTGGCGACCCACGTCCTCGCGCACGACCAGCAGGCCGCCCTCGGCATCGAACAGGGCCGCCGCATGCAGGCCGCCCGTGCGCGCGAACGTCGGCTGGCGCATGCGCTCGGGCAGGTCGGCCAGCAGGGCGGCGGGGACCTCGGGGCCCGGCGGGGCGGGCGCGGCGCTCTCGCGCACGTCGGCAATGGCCCCCGCGCCGCAGACGCCGCAGGCCGAGGTGGTGGTGAAGGCGCGCGGATCGGGCTCACGGATGAGCGGCGAGCGCACCTCCACCGTGTTGGCCTCCAGCTCGCCGGTCAGGCCGACGTCGGGCGCTCGATCGACCAGCGCCTCCGAGAACAGAAAGCCCGCGGCCAGCTCGTCGTCGTGCCCGGGCGTGCGCATCGTGACGCTCAAGGTCCGCCCGGCGCACCGGATCTCCAGGGGCTCCTCCACCGCGACCTCGTCGCGCCAGTCGCCCCGCTGGACCACGGCGACCATCCCGCGCTTGCGTACGGCGCTCGACACAGGCACAAGCGGTCCGGGCTCCACCGTCAGTCGCCCACCCCGGGCGCGCTGGCCCCGCCCATGGTCTTCTCGCGCCGCGCGGTCCAGCGCCGGCCGGTGTGCTCGACGCTGGCCACCCGCCGCCCGATCCGGTCGTCGAGCCGTCCGGCGCGCCCACCCTCGGCGAAGGCCAGCAGGTTGCGCTCCCCGCCCAGGGCACCCGTGACGATCTCCTGGGCACGCGCGGCGTCGAAGGCCTCCACCTTCTGGTCGTTGAAGGTGGTGGTCAGCGCGTTGAGCGCACGGCTGATCTCGACGTCGGTGGCCATGGGAGCGAACCTGGTCCCTCAGTCCCCAGGCCCGATGATGGCCGGCGAGGCCTTGCCGGGATCCACGCGGCCGTTCGGTGAGGTCCGGCGCACCGCTCCTCGCGTGTCGCCGCGCTCGACGCGCTCGCGCTGGGCCACGAGCGTGTCGTCGGGACGCGCGGCGGACTGGAAGCCCGCCTTGAACACGCTCCAGCGCTCGCAGATGGAGCCGGCGGTCACGAGCGCCGCGCCCGCCAGCGCGACGGCGCGAGACCGGCTTCCGCGCACTGCGATGGCCGCGGCGCCGGCCGTGGTCATGGCCTTGGCCGCCATGCCCAGCCTCCCCGCCGGCCCCTCGTGGTAGGGCTCTCCCACTGACCCGAGGCGGTGCTCCATCAGCTGGGTGGCGGCCACCTCGACGACCGCGCCGCCGACCGTCGCCCAGCGCGCCGGGCCGGCGTGCCTCGCGGGGGTCCAGGCCGTGGCGATCGCCCCGGCGCTGGCCGCCGCGCTGCCGGCGAAGGCGAAGGGCAGCTCATGGCGCGCCTCGTGCCAGACGGGGATCGCGGTGTCGGCCACCAGCGCCGCGGTGTAGGTGCCCAGCGGGCCGCCCAGCGCCGCAGCGGCCACGCTCCCCGCGCGACCCGCCCGGGGGAACAGGCCGGTCCAGGCGCGCACGGCGCCCAGCGCGATGAAGAGGCCGCTGGCGCTGAGGATCCAGGTGCCCACGCTCATCGGCGAGGTGACCTTGAAGACGCGCAGCATGTTGAAGAAGCGAGCGGGCCTGCCCAGATCGGCGATCAGCAACGCCGGGCTGGCGCCCACCCCGGCCAGCGCGGCGGCCCAGGCGCGGCGGGCGAGCTGATGGTTGCCCTGCCCCTCGGCCAGGTGGGCGAGGATCGCCGAGGCGCCGGCCAGGCCGCCCGCATAGAAGTAGCAGGGAATCTCCCACGTCCACACGGGCTCCTTGAGCACCGGCCGGCCGTAGGGGGTGGTCGTCGCGCCCTCGTGGCCCACCGGCTGCGGCCCGCGCTGGTGCGGACCTCCCGCTCTGCGCGCCGGCCGGGTGGCGCCCAGCTCGGGGCGGCTCACCGGCGCCCCCCCAGCACCGCCGCGGTCAGCCCCGCGACCAGCGCGACCGCTGCGGCCGCCGTGGCGCGGTAGATGGCCCCGAGGTCGCGGGTGGTGTCCACCGGGTCGGGCGGAAGGTGATAGGTCTCGGGCTCGTCGAGCAGCAGAAAGAAGGCGCCGAAGCCACCGACGCCATCCTGCTCGTCGGCCCCGTACAGGCGCGCGTGCTCCAGCCCCGCGTCGGTGAGCTGCTGGAGGCGTTCGTCCGCGCGCTCGCGCAACTCGTCCAGGTCCCCGTACTGGATCGAGTTGGTCGGGCAGGCCTGGGCGCAGGCGGGCTCCTTGTCGTCCTTCAGCCGGTCGTAGCACAGCGTGCACTTCCACACCCGGCCGTCGTCGGGGCGCTGGTCGAGCACGCCGAAGGGGCAGGCGGGCACGCAGTAGCCACAGCCGTTGCAGATGTCCTCCTGGACCACCACGGTGCCGAACTCGCTGCGAAACAGCGAGCCGGTGGGACACACCTCCAGGCAGGCCGCATGCGTGCAGTGCTTGCACACGTCGGAGGCCATGAGCCAGCGCATCCCGTCGCCGTCCTGATAGGTGGCCAGGCCCTCGGTCTGGGCCATGCCGTCCAGTGCGGCGGCCTGCACCAGGCTCGCCCCGGCGTCCTCGTCGACGTCCAGCGGCTTGCGCTGCTCGACGAAGGCCACGTGACGCCAGGTGTCGGCGCCCAGGTCGATGGTGTTGTCGTAGCTCTCGCCGGTGAAGCCCTGGTTTGCGGCGGGGATGTCGTTCCACTCCTTGCAGGCCACCTCGCAGGCCTTGCAGCCGATGCACACCGAGGTGTCGGTGAAGAAGCCCTTGCGCGCCCGGGCGTGCTCGCCGTAGGAGGACGGCCAGGAGGTGGTCGGCAGCGAGTAGCCCATCGCTCAGGTGCCCGGGTGGCGCTCCTCGTGGAGCACGCCCGCCCGCCTGCGGTAGCCCTCGACGTAGGCGGTCAGGTCCCTGCCGCGCGGGCGGCGGCCGGGCCGCACGTCGCAGGTCAGGACCTTGTACTCGGCGATGTGCACGTTGAGGTCGAGCACCATCGAGACCAGCTCGTTGGCCGCGTCGCCTCTGGCGATGCCGTTGCGCCCCCAGTGGTAGGGCAGCCCCACCTGGTGGACCGTGCGGGGCGGGTGGGATCCGACCGTGACGGGCCGCACGCGATCGGTCACCATCACCCGGGCCTCGATGGCCGTGCGCGCGGTGACGATCGTCGCCCAACCGGCGTGCTGGAGGCCGCGCTCGGCCGCG
>DASZCY010000051.1:0-3564 GCA_035942615.1 Solirubrobacteraceae bacterium
GAGGAGCATGACGAAGGGACGGACCGCTGCGAAGAAGGTGAGCTGCGAGCAGTGCTACTTCCGCTGCAACCTGCTCTGTGCGCTGGAGCTCGACGAGCCGTGCACGACGTTTCGGCCCGACCACCCCGAGGGCCTGCGCCCTCCGCGCCAGCTGCGCTTCACCTTCCGCCAGGAGCGTCGTTCGCGCGCCGCCTGGGCCTTCCCCTCGGCCCAGGAGCAGGCCGCGCTGCACGCCTGAGCGCCGAGCGCCCGCACGCGCGGCAGGTAGGCTCCGCGCGTGCGCATTACGGTTCTGGGAAAGTCGCCCTCCTGGTCGGACGCGGGGGGCGCATGCAGCGGGTACCTGGTGGAGGAGGGAGTCACCGCGCTCCTGCTGGACTGCGGCAACGGCGTGTTTGGCAAGCTGCGCGAGCACCGGCCCTACGCCGAGATCGACGCGGTGGTGATCTCGCACCTGCACGCCGACCACTTCCTCGATCTCGTGCCCTTCTCCTACGCGCTGACCTACGGTCCGGGCGCCGGGGGGGCACGCCCCGCGCTGCACCTGCCGCCCGACGGGCGCGCCGGCCTGCGCCGCGTCGTGGGCACCTGGGGGCCGGAGGAGCTGGTGGAGGGTGCCTTCACGGTGCGCGAGTACCACGCCGACGAGACGCTTCAGATCGGCCCGCTGCGGGTGCGCTTCACCCGGGTGCCGCACTTCATGGTCACCCACGCGGTGGAGGTCAGCACCGGGGCGGGCGCGCGGTTCACCTTCGGCGCCGACACCGGGCCCTCCGACGACCTGGTCACCTTCGCCGCCGCTACCGACCTGCTGATGCTCGAGGCCACCGTCGCCGAGCCCGAGCCCGACCCCGAGCCCCGCGGCCACCTCACGCCCGCCGAGGCGGGCGAGCACGCGGCCCGCGCCGGCGCCCGTCGCCTGGTGGTCACCCACCTCACCGACGAGACCGACCCGGCCTGGGCGCTGGGCGAGGTCCGCCGTGCCTACGACGGACCCGCCGAGCTGGCCGCCCAGGGCGCGGTCTACGAACTCTGAGGCGGTGGCGCGTCGAGCAGGCGCTCGACCGCTGCCAGGAAGCACTCGGCGGTGGCGATGGCCTTTGCCCCATCGCCCATGGGCCGCGGGCCGGTCCCGTAGTCGACGGCGATGCGCTCGTTGTGCAGCGGGTCGGCCTCCTCGACCACCCCGGCGTCCAGCCGGCCGGTCGCGACGAGCAGCTCGCGCGGCAGGTGCCAGGTCCCGCGGTGGGTGCGCGCGAAGCGGTCCTCCTCGCTGAGGGCGGCGCGGGCGGCCTCGAAGGTCGAGTAGTAGGAGAGCGCGATGGCCGTCTTGGGGTCCTCGTACCCCTGGGCGCGCCGCGCCCGGCGCAGGCGGTCGCGCAGCCCGTCATCCAGGCGCTCGGCTGCTCGGGGGCGAGCGCCAGGTCGACCTGATAGCGGTACGGCCTCCGACCGGTGGCAGCGGTGAAGAAGGCCTGAAAGTCCCGTGGAAGGTCGTGCACCACTGACAGGTCGCCTCCGCGGCTTCAGGTCTGACAGCGAAGGGACGGTATCGCGCCAAGGCCAGACCAGCATCGGTCCTGGGAGAGGCTTGACAGGCGCCGTGCTACACAGTAACAGTGCTACACTGGGCGCATGGCGAACCTCACGCTGACCCTCGACGACGACACCCTGCGCCGTGCGCGCATCCGTGCGCTCGAGCAGGGAACCTCGGTCAACGCGCTCGTGCGTGACTACCTCGAGGGCTTCGCCGGCGAGTCCGCCGCAGCGCAGGGCCTGCGTTCCTTCCTCGAGGCGACGGAGCACAGCGGCGCGGGCAGTGGACCTCGAGGCAGGACCTGGAACCGCGACGACCTCTATGACCGCGGATAGGGCCTTCGTCGACACCAACGTGCTGGTCTACGCAAGCGATGAGGACGAGCCCTCCAAGCGGGCGACGGCACGGCAGCTGCTGGCTTCGTTCGCCCCGGGCGACCTCGTCATCAGCACCCAGGTACTCGTCGAGTTCTATGTAACGGTCACGCGCAAGCTCGCACGAGCACTGCCTCCAGAGGGGGCGGCCGCGCGGGTCCGCGACCTCGCGAGGATGCCCACCGTCCTCACCGATGTCGCCCTGGTACACGCCGCGGTCGACACCAGCCGCTCGGTCACCATCTCGCTCTGGGATGCGCTCATCGTCGAGGCCGCCCGCGTCGGCGGCTGCAACCGCCTGATCACCGAGGACCTCGCCGGCGGCGCCACGATCCGCGGCGTGCGCATCGAGAACCCATTCGCCTGACCGCCTTCGACGGTAGCCCACACCACTCACCGGGCAGTACGCTCAACCCATGGCCCGCGAACGTGACCTCTTCGCCAACTTCGAGCGCATGCGCCGCGACATGGACGAGCTGTTCGGCGACGTCTCAGAGCGCGGGGGGTTGGCGGTGCGCCGTCACGTCTTCTGCCCGGCCGTGGATGTCTTCTACGCCGACGGCCCGCCGCGGGCGGTGGTGCAGGCCGAGCTGGCGGGCATCGACCCCGACGAGTTGAGCCTGGAGATCGAGGGCCGCGAGCTGATCCTCGCCGGCCACCGCAAGGCCGCGCGCGCCGAGGGGCGCGTGTATCAGCAGCTGGAGATCGAGCACGGGCCCTTCCGCCGGCGCATCTCGTTGGGCGCCGACGTGCTGGCCGACCAGGCCAAGGCGACCTACCACGACGGCATCCTGCGCGTCGAGCTGCCCCTCGTGCCGCCCGAGCGGCGCTCGCGCTCCGTGCCGATCGAGGTCCCGGGCGACGCATAGTGGAGCCCCAGCCTTGATCGACGTCGACGCCCAGGACGGAGGGGAGCCTCGCGACATCGAGGTGGGGGCGAGCGAGCGTCCGGTGCCCGATGTGCTGCCCGTGCTGCCCCTGCGCGAGATCGTCCCCTTTCCCGACACCGTCATCCCGCTGGCCATCGGCCAGGAGCGCTCGACCAGGCTGGTCAACGACGTCCTGGCCGGCAACCGCCTGCTGGCCATGGTGGCCAGCCGCCGCCCCGAGCTCGAGGAGCCTGGTCCCGAAGATCTGTACGAGGTCGGCGTGGTGGGCGTCATCGCGCGCATGCTGCGCGTGCCCGACGGGTCGCTGCGCCTGCTGGTGCAGGGCGCCCAGCGCATCGCCCTCACCGGCTGGCAGGCCACCGAGCCCTACCTGGTGGCCAGCGTGGAGGAGCGCCCCGACGAGGTCACCACCGAGTCGCCCCAACTCACCGCCCTGGTGCGCAACGTGCGCCAGACCTTCACGCGCATCGTCGAGCAGGTGCCCTACCTGCCCGAGGATCTGCAGCTGGCGGTCAACAACGTCGAGGATCCCGGGGCGCTCAGCCATCTCATCGCGGGCTCGCTGCGCTCCCCCGCCGAGGACAAGCAGGCCCTCCTGGAGGAGCGCGACGTGGCCAAGCGCCTGCGCCGCCTGGTGGAGATGCTCGCGCGCGAGCTGGAGGTCATCTCCATCGGCTCGGAGATCCAAAGCCAGGTGCAAAGCGAGATGGAGAAGGGTCAGCGCGAGTTCGTTCTGCGCCAGCAGCTCAAGGCCATCCAGGAG
>DASZCY010000052.1:0-8623 GCA_035942615.1 Solirubrobacteraceae bacterium
CTCGCCCTCGCGCGGCTGTAGCTCAGTTGGCTAGAGCGTCTGCTTGCCATGCAGAAGGTCGTGGGTTCGAATCCCATCAGCCGCTTCGAAAGCCCGGCGGGTCCGGGCTTTCTGCGTTCTGGGTTTGAAACCCATCGCGCCGTTCCCCCAACGGAGGGAGACGTGCAACTATCGATCACGGTGTAGCCACGAAGATCGGCAGCGAACCCTTGGGCGAGCAGCCGGCGGCGGGGGCCCAGTCGGGCGATGACGTGTCTGCTTACGCGCTCATGCCGTTGCCCTGTCGCCGACGATGATCGGTCCCGCCGCAACGGCGGCCTCGAGCTCTGCGTAGCCGGCGCGGTCGAAGGGCACCCAGCGGTTGACGTACTCGAGCTCCATGGGCTCGCAGAGCCGGGGATCGCTGGCGTCCATGCCGAACAGGAGCTTGCGGAAGCGCTGATGGGCATCGGCGCGGTCGTCGAGCACGCTGAAGCAGCAGTGATGAAACGGTGGCGAGGTCCAGACCGTCCGAAGCTCGGCGGCGTCGCCGAGTCGGTCCACGGCGTCGAGCGTCACGCTGGAGATGACGCAGGCGTCGAGCTCGCCGGCGCGGACGCGCGCCAGCTGGGCGAGCTCGGCGCCGCCGGTGTCGCCGTGCTTGCCCAGGTCGCGGTCCAGGCGCTGGGCCCGGAAGTCGCGGTCGGGATCGATCCCCTCGGCGCGCAGCGCGTGCACGGGCATGATGTGCGCCTGCGGCGAGTCGGCGTCGCCGAAGCCGACCGGTCGGCCGAGCAGATCGCCCAACTCACGCACCGGACTGTCCGAGCGCGCGACCAGGTGCGAGTGCCACCCGCGGTCGGTGTCGCGCATGGCCAGCGCCTCGGCCGCTCCGTCGGTGCGCTGGAGCACGTGGACGTGCGCGAGGTTGGTGTTCCATGCCGTCTCGAGGGCGCCGTCGAGCAGGTCCTCGACCTGCTCGTCATAGGAGGCGTAGTACCGCGCGTGGAGATCGAGCCCCTGCTCGGCGAACCACCCGGAGAACTCGTGCCAGATCTGCTCGACCTTCGGGTGATAGACGACGGCTCCCAGCCGGTAGCGCGCCATCAGAAGAGATCCTGGCCGGTGATGGCCTTGCCGAGGAAGTCGTGCAGCAGCTCGGTCGTCGGCGCCATCACCGCCGCCGCGCGCGCGTCGCGCAGATGGCGCTCCAACGGCCCGTGCTTCGAGTAGGCCGCTCCGCCGCCCACGCGCATCGCCAGGTCGCTGACCTCGATGGCCATCTCGGCGGCCGACGCCTTGACCGCCAGCACCCCCTCCTGCGCGGACGGGTCGTCGGCCGCGACCGCCGCGGCCACCTCGTGCACCAGCGCGCGGGACTCCCGCAGACGCACGCGCGCGTACGCCAGCCGCGCCCGCACAGCAGGTACCTGCGCCAGCGACGCGCCCTCGTGATCGAGACGCGACCGGCCGGCGTGGGCGATGGCGGCATCCAGTGCCGCGGCGGCGATCCCGACGCTGCACGCCGCCGACCCCAGCGTGAACCACGGCAGCGTGGCGGTCATCATCAGCGCGAACCCCGAGCGCTCGCCGCCGAGTCGCTGCTGCGGGCTCAGCCGCAGCCCGCGCACCTGCAGCGGCGCCGACGCGTTGCCGCGCATCCCCAGCCCGTCGAAGTGACCGGGGATCGTCACGCCCTCGGCGTCAGAAGGCACCAGATACAGCTCCGTCGACAGCGGATCGCCGGTGTCCGGCGCGCCGACGGCCAGGACATAGGAGTCCGCGTGACCGGCCGACGTCGCCCACGTCTTGTCGGCATCCACCACCACGCCGTCGCCCGCCCTCACCGCGTGGCTGACCTGCGCCCAGAAATGGCCACGTGACCCGCGATCGGAGTAGGCCAGCGTCGTCAGGTGCCGCCCCGCCGCCATCGCCGCAAGCGCCGCACCCTTCGTGCTCCCCGCCTCTGAGTGATCGCTCGCTCCGGCCAGCAGCGTCTGGGCGCCGACCACATGCATCACGTAGACCATGCCCGTCGAGGCGCACGCTCCCGCGATGCTCTCGGCGACGCGGACGAACTCCACGGGGCCGCCACCAGCCCCGCCCAGCGACTGGGGCAGGCCGAGCCCCAGCAACCCCGCACGCGCCAACTCGTCGATCGCCGTCCGCGGGAAGCGGGCCTCAACGTCGACAGCGCCTGCGTCGGCCGCGATCGTGTCGAGCGGCAAGATCGAACTCACATCGGTCTTCATGGCATCCTTTCGCGGCCGATCGTCGACGATCGGTCGAGCAATGTCGTTTCCCCGATCTGACCTTGTTACGGAGCGAGCGATTCAACACCATGCGCATGAGCGCTGACGCGCCATCCGCCACGGGCGCCCCGACGCCGCCGGGCGCCCCCCCGCTCGGCAGCCGCCTCTGGCTCTACACCAACTTCGACTGCAACCTCGCGTGCGCCTACTGTTGCTCGCAGTCCTCGCCGCGCGCACCGGCACGCCGGCTGCCTGCCGAGGTGGCACGGCGTGCCTGCGAGGAGTTCGCCGGCCTCGGCGGCCGCGAGATCCTGCTCACCGGCGGCGAGCCTTTTCTCGCTCCCGACCTCGGCGAGATCGTCGACGGCGCCATCCGCTGGGTGCCGGTGACCATCCTCACCAACGCGATGCTCCTCGCGCGTGGCTCACGCCGGCGGACGCTCGACAGCCTCGACCCGGCACGAGTGACCATGCAGGTCTCGCTCGACTCGGGGACGGCGGACCTACACGACCGCCACCGCGGGGAGGGATCGTTCGACCGCGCCCGAGCCGGCATCGAGCTCCTGCGCTCGCTCGCCTTCCGCGTCCGCGTCGCCGCCACGGTGGACGACGCCGACGCATCGGAGGAGCGCAGCCTGCATGCCCTGCTCGACGCCGACGGCATCCCACCCGAGGACCGGCTCATCCGGCGTATCGCCCGCACCGGTTTCGCCGACTGGGGCGTACAGCTCACACTCGACAGCCTGTGGCCCGAGCCGACGCTCACCGCCGACGGCGCCTGGTGGCACCCCGTGGGCATCGCCGACCCGGCCATGCAGGTCGCCTCGGCTCCGCTGCCGCTGGTCACCGTCGTGGCCGTGATGCGGGCAACCCTCAACGATCCTGAGCGTAATCGGGCTGCGGCGCTCGAGGCGTTTCGCTGCACCTGAGCGGTCGGACGAGTGAGCGCCCGCGTCCGTGCCCGCTGCCAGAGCGGCCTACCCGCGGTCTGAGCGCTGCGCGGACATGCTCGCCGTGATGTACGCCCCCTTGGGCTGGGGCCCAGCCGGTGCCGCGCTGACCCACGGCACCGTCACTCCCGACTCGCAGCGCGATCCTTACGAGGATGAGACTGCGACCCGAACGGCTCTCCGCGTCCGAGCGGCTTACCGCTGGAAGTACTGCCCGGCGTCGGTCAGCCGCCAGGCGCCCTCCTCGCACACGGCCAGGCCGTGTTCCTCGAGCTCGCGAAGCCCACGACGAAAATCGTCCTCGAGAATCGAGAAGTACAGCGGTCCGGCCACCATGGCCTCGGGCGTGTTGAGATCCGGCTGGCGGTGGAGACTCATCCTGGTCATGCGCGCCGCGGTGCTCAGGACCTTGTCGTTCATGGAGAGGCAGGCTATCGACGGTAGGAAGCCACCCCGGTCCCTCAGTGCACCTCGAGCTTGAACAGGTATGTACCTTGTAGCGGTACATGTCCGCGGGCAACCCCTTCCGCTACCAGGGACCAGTTCATCCTTCGGCGCTGATCGACCGCCGGCGCGAGCTGGACATCCTCCAGCGTGCGGCAGCCGATCGGGTGGCCATCCGCCTGGCGGCACCGCGGCGCTACGGGAAGACCAGCCTGCTCGACGCCCACGTCGAGGCGATGCGCGCGGCTGGCCACCGGGCCGTCCGCGTGGATTTCTCCAAGGTCGCCAGCGTGGGCGATGCCACCGCCCGCGTGGCCGAGGCTTTTCGCGTGCTGCCCGCCGATCCCCACCGCACCGTCGGCCGCTGGACGGCCCGCCTGGGCATCAGCGTCGGCGGGCTCTCGCTCCAGCCGGCCCCCCGGCCGCTGCGAGGGGAGAGCGAGGAAACGCGCCGGGCGCTGTTGGAGCTGCTCGACGTGCCCCGCGTGCTGCACGAGGGGGACCGGGAGCTGACCGTCGTGTGCCTGGACGAGTTCCAGGACCTGCTGGTCGCCGACGACGCGCTGGACGGGCTGGTGCGCTCGGTGATCCAGCATCACGGCGACGCGGCCGCCTACGTGTACGCCGGAAGCCAGCCATCGCTCATGCGCACGCTGTTCGCCGACCGCGAACGCCCCTTCTACGGCCAGGCGCGACCGCTGGAGCTTCCCGGCCTGCCGGCGGCGGAGGCGGCCCAGGACGTCGAGGCCCTGCTGGAGGCCGGTGGCATTCGGGCCGGCGCGGCGGTGCACGAGCTGCTGGCCTTCAGCGCCGGACATCCCCAGCGCACGATGCTGCTGGCCCATCATCTGTACGACCTGCTGGACCGCGGCGAGGCCGGCGACGATCCCGCACGCGAGGCCCTCCACCTGGCGCTCGCCGAGACCCGCGACGCCCACCAGGCGGTGTGGGACGGGCTGGGGCGGGTCGAGCGTCTCGTGCTCCTGGCCGTCGCCGACCGACGCGCGCCCACGGGCACCCGCGTCGCCGCCGAGCACCGCGTCGCGCGCTCCACCCTCCAGCACGCCGTGGATCGGCTGCTCGGCGACGAGCAGCACCTGCGCCGCCGGGCGGAAGGAGGCGTGGAGCTCGTGGATCCGCTGCTGGCCGAATGGCTGCGCCGCCGGTGAGCGGGGGCCTCAGCGCGGGGCGGGCGGACCGCCGGGGACGAGCTCGCGGCCCGTGGGGCGCAGGTCCTCGTCGAGCTCGAGCTGCCAGAGATAGCGGGTGAAGGTGCGCCCGGCGGCGAAGTCGCCGACGTGGGGCTCGATTCGCTCTCCGCGCGCCATGCGCACGATGAGCTCGGGATAGGTCTGCCCCGAGCGGGCCGCGTACATCGGTGCCGGGAAGGCGCCGCCGAAGCGCGCGTTGACATCGGTGATGCCCACGCCGATCTCACGGTCGCGGAAGGCCTGCACGGTGCACGGACCGCGCACGCCCAGGGCTTCGGCGGTGCGCCGGCCCAGCTCGACGAGCTCGGGGTCGGCGATGACCTGCCCCTTGATGGACTCGCCCCCGCGCGACTCGAGCATGGTGCGGGGGATGGCATTCAGACAGCGCCCGTCGGGGTCGCCGAGCACGTCGATGGAGAACTCCGGGCCCTTCATGAGGCGCTGGACCATCACCGGCTCGTCCACATAGCGCACGAAGAACTCCATCTGCTCGCGGTCGGCGGCGGGATGGATGGAGCGCGCGCCCGAGCCGCGGCGGGGCTTGACCATCACCGGGTAGGCGTCGGGCGCGGTGCCCGGCAGGACCGTGGGAGGGCTGGGCAGGCCCCGCTCGAGCAGCAGCTCGTGGCAGGCGAACTTGTCGAAGGTCGCCCGGCAGATCTCGGCAGGGGGCACGAGCGCCGGAAGCTGCGGCGCTCGTGCGAGCACCTCGATGTCCAGGTCGGTCAGGGGGATCACCGCGCCCACGCCGTGCTCGGCCACCAGCTCGGCGAGAAACGGCACGTAGGCCGGGTCGTCGATGCGCGGCGGCGCCACCCGCACGTGGGCCGCGTACTGGGCGGGCGCGAGCGGGCTGGGGTCGGCGGCGATCGTCACCGTGTGGCGGGCGAAGGCCGCGACGATGTCATAGCGCTTTCCCACCCCGGTGAGCAGCACCGCCGCGCGCTGGCTCGCGCGTGCCGGAGGGGCCCCATGGCCCTGGAGGCGGGTCCCGTGCTCGCTCACCAGTGGTGGAAGTGGTCGAGGGTGTCGGCGCGCAGGCCCAGGCGCAACGTCTCCAGGGCGAGCACGTCGTGGGCGTGCACGTTGCCGAGATTGACCTCGCTGCCGAACTGGCGGATGAGCCAGGTCTGCTGGTGACGGCGGGGAGCCTCGAAGACCAGGCGCGCGCGGTCGATCTCGTGGGCGATCTCGTCGATGAGCCCTGTGCGGGCCTCGCCGTCGCGCCGGTACATGCCCGCGTCGCCGCTGGCGCGCCCCTCGCAGACCACCAGCGCCGCGCCGGCGTCCAGGGCGGCGCGGATGAGCTCCACCCAGCGATAGGGCGCCATGATCGCGTCGGGGTCCTTCTCCCCGACCTCGGCGTACACGGTGAAGCGGGAGGCGAGGCGCTCGATGAGGGCGACGCGCTCGGCCACGGGCAGGGGCACCGCGCCGCTGGAGACCTCCACGTGAGCCAGCCCCAACGACTCGAGCCAGTCGGCCAGCGCGTCCACGCGGCCGTGCAGCCAGGCCAGCTCGGTCAGCGTCCCCCCCACCATCACCGGCACACCATGGCGCTCGTAGACGGCCAGCTTGGCCTCGAGCGCGGGGGTCACGTACGCGGTACCAAAGCCCAGACGGACGAGGTCCAGGTAGGGCGCGGCGACCTCGAGCAGCCCGTCGGCCTCGGCCGGCGAGATGCCCTCGTCGATGACGTGGGTCAGGCCCTGCGTGCGCGGCTTGCTCGAGCGCTGGGGGAGGGGGAGGAAGTCGGGCGTCAGAGCTGGTCGCGCAGGAAGTCCGCCGAGCGGTGCCAGGAGCGCAGCGCCGCGTCCTCGTCGTAGGTGCCCAGGCGGTTCGTGTCGTTGAAGAACGCGTGGCCCGCGCCCTCGTAGAACTCGAACTCGACCTCCACCCCGGCCTCGCGGATCTCGCGCTCCAGCGCGCGGGCGTCGTCGACCGCCACGAACTCGTCGGCGGTGCCAAAGTGGCCCAGCACCGGGCCCTGGATGGCGCTGAAGTCCGGCTTGCCGTGAGGCATCAGGTAGTAGTAGGTCACCGTCGCGGCCACCCTGGGATTGGCCGCCGCGGCCCATACCGACAGCCCGCCGCCCAGGCAGAAGCCCAGGGAGGCCACGCGCTCGCCCTCTGCGGCTTCGTGCTCGGCCAGGAAGTCGACCGCGCCGCGCATGTCGCCCTCGGCCTGGTCCATGTTCATGGCCATCATCTTCTGCTCGGCCTCGTCGGGCTGGGTCGTCGTCTCGCCGCGGTAGAGGTCGGGCGCCAGCGCCAGAAAGCCGTTGGCGGCCGCGCGGTCGCACACGTCGCGGATGTGCTGCTCCAGTCCCCACCACTCCTGCAGGACGACGACGGGCAGGCCGTGGCCGTCGGGAGGGATCGCGAGGTAGCCGGGGGCGCTGGAGCCGTTGGAGGGGAAGGTGACGTCGGGCATGGGGCTCAGCCTCTCCGGGAAGCGCTGCGGCGAATCGCGCGGCGAGCGACCGGCGGCCTCCTCACCGCGCGGCGTCGAGCGCCCGGTTGACCAGCGCGTCGGCGTGGGCGTTGCGTGCGCGGGGCACCGAGCGCACCGTCCAGCGCTCGAAGCCGCGCAGCACGTCGAGGGCCGCCGCGTGCAGCGGCTTCATGTCGGCGTGCTTGACCTTGTAGGCGCCGTTGACCTGCTTGGCCACCAGCTCGGAGTCGTTGACCACCTCGACCTCGGTCGCCCCCAGCTCGCGCGCGCGCTGCAGGCCCAGCAGCAGGCCGCGGTACTCCGCCACGTTGTTCGTCACCTGCCCGAGCGTCTCCGCGGACTCGTCAAGCACCTCGCCCTCGGGGGTGGAGACGACCGAGGCCGCGGCGGCTGGACCGGGGTTGCCGCGCGCCCCCCCGTCGACGTGGACGACCACCCTCACCGTGGACCCCGCTTCGCCCGCGGGTCGGGAACACCCCCCGTTCCGCTCACGCCGGGTCGATGCGCGGGAAGTCTCCGACCACCCGTGGGCGACGACGATCGCGCGTCTCGCGCTGCTCGGCCTCGGCCGCCGTGGCGGGCCCCTTGCGCCGCTCGCTCTCGCGGCGATCGACGATGACCTCCACGTCAGGGTCGTCGGCGTAGTGGGCGACCAGCTTGTCGTAGAGCTCGTCGGCGAGCTCGCGCGGCACGACGCAATAGATCATCGGGCGCTCCCAGAAACCACGCAGGGGATCATCGCCGCGCGATGCTAGCCGCAAGGCGCGCTCAGGGCGAACCCGCTTGCCCGGTCGCGATCGCGACGTCAGCGCTGGGCGCTCACGCCGGCACCAGCGCGCCACGGTCGTCCGCGGCGGCGTTGGGGCTCTGGTCCTCGGGCGGCAGCTCCTCGAGCTCGGCCCCCTGCTCGACCACCCGCACGCCGGCGGCCTCATCGGCTAGGTCGATCTCGTAGCGATACCAGCACAGCTCCCAGGCGACCACGATGGTGACGATGCTCCCCTCGGTCAGTGAGGGCCGCGCGGTGACCAACGGGGCCCCCAGGGAGCGTGCCACCCCGCCCACCGTCCGCGGATGGGGACTGACGTTGAAGAGCTCGAGCGCCCGCGCGACCTTGAGGCTGGCATTGGTGGGCACGGCGTGAACCTCGCGCCGGGCGGCCGGCGCCTCCTCCTCCTCGAACCACTCGCCCGGCTCGCGTGGCCGTTCCCCGTCCGGCCAGGCCGGCGCGAGGGAGCCCTCGGCGCCGTTGGCCTGCCAGTCCTCGGGCGTCGCGGCGGGGGGCGCCCCGGGTACGAGCGGCGCGCCAGCCGGGTCGGGCCAGGCCGGCTC
>DASZCY010000053.1:0-12702 GCA_035942615.1 Solirubrobacteraceae bacterium
AATCCTGAGGGCGGTCAGGTCGACATCGCCGCTCCTGGCGTCAACGTCCATTCCAGCTGGCCGAGCCCGACCCAGTACCGCAGCATCAGCGGCACCAGCATGGCCACCCCCCACGTGGCCGGCGTGGCTGCCCTTCTCGCCGAGGCCAACCCGGGTGGGTCTGCCGCGGAACTCGTGTCCCTCCTCACCTCCACCGCTCGAAGGCTGCCGCTGTCCGCCGTCGACGTGGGAGCCGGAATCGTACAAGCGCCATGACCTAGACTTCCAGGGGCTTCGGCTCTGCACTCCGAAGAAAGGCGCGGGCTATGGCTGACGAGAAGTTGGGCCTGACCGTCTCGGTGAGAGACGAGTACGTGGACGCGCTGGACGACGTCGTCGAGCGGCTCGGAAGCGCCGGGATGGAGGTGGAGGAGGTCCTACCCGCGCTCGGCGCGGTGACAGGTTCAGTCCAGGCCTCTCAGCTGACAGCGCTCAGCGATGTCGAGGGCGTCTCCGACGTCGAGCCGGCCCGGACGATCCAGCTTCCGCCCCCCGACTCGCCGATCCAGTAACGAAGGGTCGGAGCCCCGATGAGTCCGGATCCGATCGGCCCACGTCCACAGAGCTCGTCGTCGACCATCGCCGAGGTTATCGAGCGTCTCACCGAGCTCGACACCGAGTTGCCCCCAGACGACGGCGTCCGCTGGTTCAATCGGCTGTACCTGGCCGTCACCCGAGGCGTAGCCAAGTGGCTGGAGGACAACGACCAGGCCTCGGAGGGTTTTCTCGAGCGACTGGACGTCCTCTTCGCGAACATGTTCTTCGAAGCGCTCGATGCGGCGCAAGGAGGGCCGGACCTTCCTTCCGAGTATCCGTTCCACGCCTGGAAGCCGCTCTTCGAGCGACGCCACCGGCGCGACGTGGCGCCGCTTCAGTTCGCCCTCGCCGGGATGAACGCACACATCAACCACGATCTCGCGCTGGGCGTGCAGCAAGTGTGCGCCGAGATCGGCCGCCGCCCGGAACGCGACTCCCCGGAGTACCAGGACTACATCGCGGTCAACGGGCTCATCGAGACGACGGAGCGCGAGGTCAAGGTCTGGCTGCTCAGCGATGCGCTCATGGAGCTGGACCGCCGCTTCGGGCCGGTCGACGACGCGATCGTCCTGTGGAACATCATCCAGGCCCGGGAGGCGGCCTGGACACACGCCGAGGTCCTGTGGAGGCTGAGCGATGAGGGATTGGTCGAGCGCAGCTACCGCGAAGCGCTCGACCGCACGACCGGGTTCATCGGGCGTGCACTGATGCTGCCGGTCGGCTTCGTCGAGGGTGCTCCGGCGATACCGCTGACGGTGGATCGAGCAGCGCTGGAGGCGATCCTCGAGAGGTGACATGAGCAACCTCCCGGCGGGAGGCACCCCATGGCCCTCAAGGAGGCAGGTCCACGGGCCGATGCCACCATGGGATGACACCTGCCACGGATGGATGCTCTGGTGGGCTGCGGCCTTCGGCTGGGTCCGGCACCGGGCCGGCGGGCGTGGCCCCGGCCTCCCGCGCCTCGGTGATCTGGATCTCCTCCGGTGGCTGCGACGGCTGCACGATGTCGGTGCTGGGCGCCGTCTCGCCGGCGATCGAGGATCTGCTGAGCGGCGGGCTGACCGACATCCCGAGCATCGACCTGGTCCATCCGGTCCTCAGCCTCGAGAGTGGAGCCGGCTACATCGCCTCCATCGAGGCGGCGGCGCGCGGGGAGGGCGACGGCTTCCTGCTCGTGGTCGAAGGGTCGCTGCTCGATCACCGCCGGGCCGGCGAGGGAAGCTTCTCGGGGCTCGGCGAGCGCCACGGGCAGCCCATCCCCGCCGAGGAGTGGATCGGCCGCCTGGCTCCCCGCGCGCAGGCCGTGATCGCCATCGGGACCTGCGCCGCCTCGGGCGGCATACCCGCCGCGCATGGCAACGTGACCGGCGCGATGGGCCTCGATGCCCTCCTCGGCGAGGGGTTCCACTCCCTGGCGGGCCTGCCGATCGTGAACGTGCCCGGCTGCGCTCCCAACGGAGACGCGTTCATCGAGGTGCTCTCCCACGTGTTCCTCGCCCTGGGCGGACTGATCCCCCTCGACCTGGACGAGCTCGGCCGGCCACGGTGGCTCTACAGCGATGCGACGGCACTCCGAGCGGTGCGCCCCGCAGGGGAGGACCCCAGCCCGGGTCGCTCGCAGCACGCCTTGTGTCCGGTCCCCGAGCGCGGCTGGATCAACCGCGTCGGGGGATGCGTCCGCGTCGGGGGTGCCTGCAACGGCTGCACCCGTCCCGACTTCCCGGACGGTCCGCTGTCCATCCTGGCGGCCGGCTAGCCAGGGGCCTGGAGAACCTGCCGATCGCCTTCGACGAGAGGGGTACGGCTCGCCTGGAGGAGTCCGGATCCTTCGCCGTCGCGCCGCCGCCGGCCAACGGCGCCGGCCCTTCGACGAACGGCCGCACGCGCGAGTTCAACATCGATCCGGTCACCCGGGTCGCCGGGGCGCTTTCCTTCCACACCCGCCTCGACGACGAGCGCGGCGTGGTCACCGAAGCCCACTCGCACGCCGTCCAGTTCCGTGGCTACGCGCTGATCCTCAAGGGCCGAAACCCTCTCGACGCGATCGACATCTCCTCGCGAGCGTGTGGCGTCTGCGGGGGGGTCCACTCCACCTGCGCCGCGATGGCCCTCGAGATGACCTCGGGAGTCGCGCCGCCTCCGCTGGCCATCGCCGCGCGCAACCTCGCCGCGGGCGCGGAGTTCATCTACGACCACTGCCTGCACCTCTTCCTGCTGGCCGGCCCGGACTACTCCGAGGCGATGGTCCGCCAGACGGAGCCGTCGTTGTGGGAGCGCGCGGAGCGCACGGCCGCGGCGCGCAGTGCCGTGCACGGGCTGCCGGCGATCGCCGACATCATGAGGGGCCTCAATCCGCTCTCGGGAGCGCTCTACCGCGAGGCCCTGGGCGCGACCCGCTCCGGACGGGAGATCGTGTCGCTGATCCTGGGGAAGTACCCCCATCCCTCGACGATCCTGCCGGCGGGCCTGGGGGTGGCCCTCGATCAGTCCCTGCTCAACCAGGTCCTCGCGCGCATCGTCGCGCTGCGCGACTACGTCAAGCGCGTGGTGGCGATCTGGGAGGACCTCGTCGAGTTCTTCTACGAGGCCAGTCCCCGCTACCGCGAGGTGGGCGCACGCCGGGCGAACCTCCTCACGACCGGCATGTGGGACGACCCGGAGGCCTATGACGCCGACTACCTCAACGCCGATCGCTGGGGGCGACGGCGGCTGTCGACGCCCGGCGCCGTGGTCGACGGGGAGCTTCGCACCGTCTCGCTCAACCAGGTGGACCTCGGCATCGAGGAGTTCGTCGATCATTCCTTCTACGAGGACTGGACCGGCGGGTCCTTCCTTCCCGCATCCGCCCCGGACGGGTCGCCGCTCAGTCCCTATCACCCGTGGAACAAGGAGACCGTTCCCCGCCCCGAGAGCCGCAGCTGGAAGGAGCGCTACTCGTGGTCGACCGCCCCGCGCTGGGACCGCCAGCCGATGGAGTCGGGCCCACTCGCGCGCCAGTGGGTGACGGCCGTCGCCGGGCTGGTCGACACAGAGTTCGTCCGCTCGGGCGGCGGGGCGCTGGAGATCCTCATCCCCGCGGGCCACCTGCCCGAGACGATCATCGAGTGGCGGGTGCCCGATGTGGCCAACGCGCTGGAGCGCAACCGGGCGCGCGCGGTGCAGGTCGCCTACAGCCTGGCGACCGCCTACTCGTCGCTGCTGCAGGCGCTCGACCTCCTGAGGGAGGGCGAGACGGCCATGTCGGCGCCCTTCGAGGTCGGCGACGGGGTCGGGGTCGGCTTCTGGGAAGGAGGTCGGGGAATCCTGACCCACCACTGCAGGGTCGAGGACGGCCGCCTGGCCAACTATCAGATCGTCACGCCCTCGACGTGGATGGCATCGCCCCGCGACCCCTGGGGGGCGCCCGGCCCCTACGAGGAGGCGGTCATGAACACGCCCCTCCTGGAGGAGACCCACCGCTCGGGCGAGTTCTCCGGGATCGACATCCTCCGCGCGATCCGCTCCTTCGACCCGTGCCTTCCCTGCACGGTGCACATGCACTCCGGCGCCGGCACCCTCGTTCGCGACGCCACCACATGCGCGTGCGGGCAGGAATAGAGCAGCCGGCCGACCTGCGCCGTGAGGACGGGCACAGGCTGGCGTCGACCGTTCACCCGACCGATCAGGCGCCCGGCCCGAGGGCTCAGACGTCCACCGTGACGAGCTCGACCGTGACCGATCGGCGTCTCACCCAGACGATGGCCCAGCTGGCGGAGGTCCAACTGCAGCTGGACAGCGAGCGGCTGCGCCGCCAGGACAGCGATGCGCTCTTCGAGCGCGTCTTCTCGAGCATGTCTGACGCGGTGCTGCTCGTGGACGCGCGCGGCCGGATCTCGCGCGCGAACCGGGCGGCGATCGGCATGACCGGTCTCGAGCTCTCCGCGCTGCTGGGCCTGAACCCCCGGGACCTCTTCGGCCCCGAGATCCCGGCCACCGCGACCGAGCTCTTTCGCGCTCGACGAGGGACCCTCGAGGCCGTCGACTCGCAGATCCAGCGAGCCGGTGCTGAGCCACTCGAGGTGAGCGTCTCCTGCGCGGTGGTCCACGACGCGCACGGCAAGGTCGTCGGCGCCGTCTACTCAGCGCGCGACGCGAGCGAACGCCGCTCCGCAGAACGGCATCGGGAAGCTCAGCTGGCCGTCACCGGCGTCCTCGCTGCCTCGAGCACCGTCCGGGAAGCCCTTCCCAAACTGCTCGCCGCGCTCGGGGAGACCCTGGCCTGGGATCGGGCGCGGGCCTGGATGGTCGATCGCCAAGCCGGCGCCCTTCGCTGCCGGGCCGTCTGGGAGCGCGCCGCCCCGACCGAGTGGCGGGCGGATCCCGAGGCCGCCAGTGCCGAAGGGGCCCGCACTCCCGGGGAGGACCTGCCGGGCGAGGTATGGAGAAGCGGCCGGGCGGTCTGGGAGGAGGGGCTCGGCGGGGCGGCGGGTGCGAGCGCCCCCGGGGTGACCGAGCCCGCATGGCAGACGGCGGCCTGCGCGCCCGTCTCGACCGGCGACGAGGTCGACGGCGTGCTGGAGTTCCACAGCCGTCAGGCGCGGCCCCGAGACGATCGCCTCCTCGACCTGCTCTCGGCGCTGGGAGCCCAGATCGGGAACTTCATCGAGCGGACGCGGGCGGAGGACGCACTGAGCCGCGTGGAGCTGTTTCGCACCGCCTTTGAGAACGCCCCCGTCGGGATGGCGCTCTTCGGCGTCTCTGGCGAGCTTCGCGGACGCCTGCTGCAGGCCAACGCGGCCCTGTGCGACTTTCTGGCCCGTTCCGAGGAGGAACTGATCGGCCAGGAACTGCACCGCCTGTCGCACGTGGAGGATCGCGATGCCGACCTCGCCGCCGCCACCAGGATCATGGACGGCCATGTGTCGACCTCGGTGCTCGAGGCCAGATACCCCCGAGCGGACGGCCGGATCGCCTGGGGCATCATCCATCGCACCGTCCTTCGCGACGAGAGCGGGCACCCGCTCTACGGCGTCGCCCAGGTGCAGAACATCACCGAGCGAAAGCAGGCGGAGAGCCAGCTGGCCCACCAGGCGCTCCACGACCCGCTCACCGGCCTGCCCAATCGCGTGCTGTTCCTTGATCGACTCGCCCACGCCCTGGTGCGGACGCGCCGGGACGCCGCGGTGAAGCCGGCGGTGATGTTCATCGATCTCGATCGCTTCAAGATCGTCAACGACAGCCTCGGGCACACCGCCGGCGACGAAATCCTGGTGGAAACGGCCAGGCGCATTGGATCGGTTCTCAGGCCAGGCGACACCGTGGCCCGCATGGGCGGCGACGAGTTCACGGTCCTCTGCGAGAGCGCCACGCAGATGGACGCGATCGGCGTCGCTCAGCGGATCGTGGAAACCCTCGCCGCCCCCTTCACCGTCCAGGGTCGGGAGATCTTCCTGACGGCCAGCGTCGGGATCGCGGCCAGAGATGGGCCGCAGGACAGCGCCGAGCTGCTCGTCCGCGATGCCGACGCCGCGATGTACCGCGCCAAGGGAGGCGGCGGCGACGCGCATGCCGTGTTCACCAGGACGATGCTCGACAGCACCGTGAAACGCCTGGAGCTGGAGAGCTCGCTCCGGCGAGCCATCGAACGCGGCGAGCTGTGCCTCTTCTACCAGCCGCAGGTGTCACTGGCCACCAACGCGATCATCGGCTTCGAGGCGCTCGTCCGGTGGCGGCACCCCGAGCGCGGGGTGGTATCCCCGGGCGAGTTCATCGCGCTGGCCGAGGAGACGGGCTTCATCGTGCCGCTGGGCCGGTGGGTCCTGGGGGAGGCCTGCCGCGAGGCCCAGCGCTGGCGCGAGCAGCGTCCCGCGTGGGGGCCGCTCAAGGTCTCCGTGAACATGTCCCCCCGCCAGCTCGCCGAGCCCGGGCTGGCCGAGCTGGTCAGCGACACGCTCGCCGCCACCGGGACCTCACCCGAGGATCTGTGGCTCGAGATAACCGAGTCCGTGGTCATGGACGAGCGGGTGTCGGGGGCGGAGCTGCTGACCGAGCTGAAGGACATCGGCGTGGGAATCGCGATCGACGACTTCGGCATCGGCTTCTCCTCGCTCAGGCGGCTCAAGGAGCTGCCGTGGGTCGACGCCGTGAAGCTCGACAGGTCCTTCGTCGACGGGGTGTGCACCACCACCGGGGATCGGGCCATCGTGGCGGCCGGGATCAGCCTCGCCCATGCCCTCGAGGCGGCCACGGTGGCCGAGGGCGTCGAGACCGCCGCTCAGGCCGCGACGCTGCGCGAGCTCGGCTGTGAGCTGGCCCAGGGCTATCTCTTTGCGCGGCCCAAGCCGCGAGACGAGCTCGATGCGCTGTTCGCATCGGGCACGGGCGAGCGACCGCCAGGTTCCCATAACGTGCGCCGCGCATGAGCAATCCCGCCTGGGCCCACTGGCCCGCTCACGATCGCCCGCCTTGGACCCTGGGCGTCGAGGAGGAGGTCATGCTCCTCGACGGCGAGGACCTCTCGCTGGCCTCCGCGATCGACGACGTGCTGCCCGGGCTGCCGCCCGGCCTGCGCGAGCACGCCACCTCCGAGACGCACACGTCGGCGCTGGAGCTGGCCACGGGGGTCCACGACACGGTCGGCGAGGCGGTCTCGGAGCTACGGGGCCTGCGCCGCGGCCTCGCCGCGGCGCTTGAGGTCAACGAGCTGCGCGCCGCCGCCGCCGGCACCCATCCCACCGCGGTCTGGCACGAGATCGCGGTGTCCTCCGGAGAGCGTCACCGCGACATCGAGGGATCCATGCGGGCGCTGGCCCGCCGCGAGCCGACCTTCGCCCTGCACGTGCACGTGGGCGTGCCCACACCCGCCGGCGCGATCGGCGCGCTCAACCAGCTGCGGGTGCACCTTCCCCTGCTGCTCGCGCTGTCGGGCAACTCGCCGTTCTGGCAGGGACGCGACACGGGGCTGGCCAGCGCGCGCACGCCGCTGTGGCAGGCCTTCCCGCGCGTGGGCATCCCGCGTGCGTTTGCCAGCTACGCCGAATGGGTGCACGCCGTGGACCTGCTCGTGCGCAGCGAGGCCTTTCCCGACTACACGCACCTGTGGTGGGACGTGCGCCTGAACCCCGCCATTGGCACGGTGGAGGTGCGCGTCATGGACGCCCAGATCTCGCTGGCGGACACCGCGGCGCTCACCGCGCTCGTGCAGAGCCTGGTGCGCCTCGAGGTGGTCGAGGGCAGCGCGCCCTGGCGCCTGCTGCACGCCCGTGAGGTCCTCGAGGAGAACCGCTTTCTGGCGGCCCGCGACGGCACCCGTGCCCGTCTGGTCGACCCCGACCGCGACCGTCGCGTGGCCGTGCGGACCCTCACCGAGGATGTGCTCGGGGCCTGCGAGCCACACGCCCGCGAGCTGGGCTGCAGCGAAGAACTGGGCCGCGTGCGCGCGCTGGTCGACGCGCCGGGCGCTGAGCGCCAGCGGGAGGCCCTCGGCGACCACGGCGACCACCGTCGCCTGCTGGGCTCCCTTGTCGACGCGTTCGTGGCCGAGTGAGGCGAGGGCGGGGCGGGCCTCAGCCGGTCACCGACGCCTCGTCGAGCACCCGCCCGTCGGTCGCCACAAAGGCAAGGTCGATGCGGCCGGGGCGCAGATCGAGACGCAGGACACCGTCCTCGGTGTCGTTGCCGAATGCGAGACGGCGGTCCTCGAAGGTGCGGTGGGCGCGGGCGAGGGGGCGGGGCCTAGGCCAGGGAAGGAAGCGCCGCCAGGACCGGGTGAGCTCGTAGCGGCTGCGTCCGCCGGCGCCGGCGACGATCTGGACCGTGCCCTCGACGGGCCGCAGGCGCTGGAGGTTATGGTCGTGGGCGGAGAGCACCAGCGGGGCGCGATCGCGGACGGCGTCCCACAGCGGGGCGACGTCGGGGTTGTCGCCGTGCTTGCCGGCGCTGAAGCGGGGACGGTGCCAGAAGGCCAGGCAGGGGTCGGAGCAGGTGCGCAGCCGCTCGCTCAGCCACGTGTGCTGGGATGAGCCGGGCTCGCACGGCTCCTCGGAGTTCAGGCTCAGCACGAGCCAGCCGGCGGCGCGGAAGCCGTACCAGGCGGGGGCGGGCACGCCCCGGGCACGGGTCCAGTAAGGGAGGTAGCCGCGCGCGCGGTTGTGCCATTCGTGGTTGCCCGGAGTGGGGGCGGTCACCTCCTTGACGCGGCCGTAGAGGGGCTCGTAGTTGCGCAGGAAATCGCGGGCGCTCCCCTCCGAGTAGACATCGCCCAGGTACAGGAAGGCGTGCATCTCGAGGGCGTCGGGGATGGCGCGGGCGAGGCGCCGGGCGCCGCGGCTGCCGTCGGCACTGTCGCCCACCGCCCACAGGCGGGCCTGGTCGCCCGGGAGATCGGCCACGAACGGCCGGCCGGCCTCACGGGCGCCGGGTCCCGGGTCGTCCGTGGAGGCGGGCAGTGCCACGACCCGGTGGCTAGGAACCCGGACGCACGACCAACACCGCAGGGGGCGGGTCGACGTCGCCGGCGGACACAGCTATGAGCGCCACGCCGGCGAGGCCGAGCATCCCGGCCACCAGGCCCGCACGGGCGAGGCCCCCCCGCGGCCGTTCCAGCGTGGAATTCCCATGCCACCTCAGTAGAGCGCACCGGCGGGCTCGACCCGCGGGCCGCCTCCGGCACCCTAGGGTTGGGGCGGTGATCGCCTGGACCGAGCACGCCCTGCGCACCCTCGACGCCGCCGGTTATCGCAGCGGGGCCGCGCGCGCCACCGTGGTGCGCACGCTGGGCCGCCAGCACTGCTGTATCACCGCGCGCGAGCTGGCCGACAGGCTTCGCGAGGAGGGCGAGGAGGTCGGCATCGCCTCGATCTATCGCGCGCTGGACCTCCTGAGTGAGCTGCGGCTCGTGCACCGCCTGGACGCCGGCCAGGGCGTCGTACGCTACGAGCCGGCCATGCCCACCGGCGAGCACCACCACCACATCGTCTGTGACGACTGCGGGCGCGTGGCCTCCTACGAGGACGAGCGCCTGGAGCAGGCCATCCGCGCGCTGGCCGACCGCCTCAGCTGGACGGTCGACTCCCACGACGTGGTCCTGCGCGGCACCTGCCCGGCCTGCGCGGCCTGAGCGGTCGGGGGGCCGGCAGGTACCTCCGGCGGGCGTGCGCGGCGCCAAGCCGTCCGTGACCGTTTCTACTGTGTGCAGCGTGTTCCTGCGCGACCTGACCGACGGCAGCGAGGTCGACCTCGTGCTGCTCGTGCGCGAGGCCGAGGTACGCACGCGACGCGACGGGGCGAAGTACCTGCGCGCGGTGCTGGGCGACCGTTCCGGGCAGGTCGCGGCCATGGTGTGGGACGGGGTCGACCGTGCTCGGGCGCTGTGCGCGGCGGGGTGTGTCGTCCGGGTGGCCGGGCGCTACGGCGTGCACTCCCGCTACGGCGCGCAGATCGTCGTACGCGCCCTGGGCGAGCCCGAGCCGGGCTCCTACGTCGACGCCGACCTGCACGACGGTCCTCCCCAGCCGGCGACGCGGATGGAGGCCGACCTGCGCACGCTGCTGGCGACGATCCGCGAGCCGCACCTGGCGGCGCTGCTGGAGCGCCTGCTGGGGAAGGACAGCCCCACCTGGGAGCGCTATCGCGCCGCGCCGGCGGCCAAGCGTTACCACCAGGCCTACCGCCATGGCCTGCTCGAGCACTCGCTGACCGTGGCCCAGGGGGTCAACGCGGTGAGCGCCACCTTCCCGGGCATCGACCGCGAGGTGGCGGTCACCGGCGCCCTGCTGCACGACATCGGCAAGCTCGAGGCCTACACCGCGGGCGACGAGGAGACCATCGATCTCACCGACGCCGGGCGCTTGGAGGGCGAGATCCCGCTGGGCTACTTCCGGGTGCGCAAGGAGATCGAGACCATCGACGGCTTTCCGCCCGAGCTGGCCCAGGCCGTGTTGCACATCATCCTCAGCCACCACGGCTCGCTCGAGCACGGCAGTCCGGTGGTGCCCTGCACGCGCGAGGCCACGCTCGTGCACTTCCTCGACAACCTGGGCGGCAGGCTGGGCTCCTTCGACCGCCTGCAAAAGGCGCTGGGCGACGGCGAGCGCTGGTCGGGCTTCGACCGCGCTCTGGGAGGCGGGGCCTTTTTTGCGCGCGGGCGCGAGGCGGAGCGGGGCGCGCACCAGCCGGCGCGCGCAGCCTAGCCGGGGGGGCTCCTGCCCGCCGGCCCGCAGCCGGCCCGGCGTCGGGCATCGCGAGGTGGTGATCGAGCGGCATGGCGGGTAGGAGGATCGGGGCACACCAAGCCCAGCTCACCACAAAGGAGCCGCCCGATGGACGAGACGAACCCTGCGCCATCCAGCCACGAGAACGAGACCGAAGCGGTGGTCGAGACGATTCGCACCGAGGAGCCGTTGCCGGCCGCCGGGGCGGAGGAGCCCGACCACGACACCATGAGCGACGACACCATCAAGGACAAGGCAATCGGGGAGGAAGTGGACCCGGGGATAGGTGGCTATGAGCACCGCGACCCGAAGACGGAGATGCCGGCCGTCCCGAGCGTGAAGGAAACCCAGGACGATCCCAAGAGCCATGACGCCGCGCCCCGCCAGAAGACAGCCGAGCGCTGGGGCAGCCAGTAGGGATCGCACCCGCCGCGCTGGCGGACCTCGGGAGCCTGCTCGCGGAAGGGAAAGTCGCAAACAGCGGTGATAAGAACGTGGAGCCGGGCCTCGGTCGCGAGGCCCGGACTATGGTCTCGGTGCCATGGCGAAGGACACCGAGAAGCTCATCCGCCAGCTGTCGCTGATCTCCTATCTGATGGCCGAGCGGCGGCCGGTCACCGCCCTGGAGATACGCCGGGACGTCGAGGGCTACAGCGGCATGAATGAGGACGCCTTCGCGCGGCGCTTCTACGCCGACCGCGCGGAGCTCGAGTCGCTAGGCATCCAGCTCACGGTCAACAACTCCAACGACGTCGCCGAGCAGGAGAACTACTCGCTGCGTCCCGAGGCCTTCCACCTGCCGGCCATCGCCTTCACCGACACGGAGTTGGCCGCCCTGCAGACCGCGCTGACCCTGCTGGACGGCGAGTTCGCCTACGCCGAGCCACTGCGCCTGGCCCTCCAGCAGATCTCATGGGGACGGCCCAGCCCGCTGCAGACGCCCGACGGGCGCTCGGTGGCCCTGGGCATCACCGCCTCGGCAGGCGGGCACGAGCTCTCCCAACGCCTAGCCAAGGTCGAGACGGCGATCTTTCGTCACAAGACCATCACCTTCGACTACTACACGATGGCCCGCGACGAGACCGGGGCTCGCAGGGTCGATCCCTACTTCCTGCTCTTCCGCGGGGGCCAGTTCTATCTCCTGGGCCACAGCCACGAGCGCCGCGCGTTGCGGGTCTTCCGCCTCTCGCGCATCCAGGGCAAGGTCGCCTATGCCACCAAGGCCGAGCACGACTTCCGCCGCCCCGCCGGCCTCGACCCGCGCACGTACGCCCATCGCGCAGAGTGGCAGTTCGGCACGCCGGTGGACACCGCGCGCATCCACGTCTCCGAGCGCATCGCCTGGCAGGTCGAGCGCCACTTCGGCACCTTCGGCGCGGTGGAGGGCGACGCCGAGGGCGAGGGCGCGATCGTCTTCTCCACCCCCTACGCCGACGCGCGCCTGCTGGCCGCCTGGGTGTTGCGCATGGGCGAGCACGTGCGGGTGCTCGGGCCGCCCGAGCTCGAGCGTGAGGTGGCCGAGCGCATCGAGCTGCTGCACCGCCGCCACGCCGGCGAGCTCGAGGTCGCCGCGCCGGCGGGCGTGCCGGCCGCGACCCCGAGCGACGAGGGGAACGGGGCGCGCGCGCGGCGCGGAGGTGGAGCGACGGACGCGGTCATCCGCCCCGAGCGCTTTGCGCGCCTGGTGACGCTGGCCTCCATCCTCATCGACGCCGGGCGGCGTGGCGAGCTGTTGGATGCCGGCGACGTGCGCCAGCGCCTGCAGGTCTCCGATGTCGAGCTGCGCGAGGACATCAACGTCCTCAACGTCGTCTCCTTCGGTGGCGGCACGTACGTGCTCTACGCGGAGCTCACCGACGACGGGCGCATCGAGGTCGACCCCGAGCCCTATGCGGACAACTTCGCCCGCCCGGCCCGGCTGCTGCCCGTGGAGGCC